>JAFAZM010000061.1 GCA_019239785.1 Sphingomonadaceae bacterium | reverse complement strand
GCCTTCGCGCTCGCCTTCGGCCTGCTCGGCGCGATCGTCGCAGTCCCCGCCGCCGCCTTCTTCTCCGCCTTCTACAGCGAATTCTACCTGAAGCGGCCGCTGCGGCGGAGCGAGCGTTGAGGCCGCGGCGGTTCCTTCCTCTGCTCTTGCTCGTCGCCGGCGCGGCCGCAGCGCAGCCGGTCGCGACCACGCCGCCGCCCTTGCTGCCGCACGGCCAGGGCGAGGCGATCGGCGCCGAGCTGTCCGGCGCGGGCGCGCTGCGCACCGTGCGTACGCTCTCGCAATATCATCGGATGCGTGGCTCCGACGGCTTCCGCGCCGCCGCCGAGACGATCCGCGACCGGCTCGCCCAATATGGCCTGGACGGGGTCGAGATCATCTCGCTCCCCGCCGACGGCCGCATCTTCTACGGCACCCAGCGCTCGCGCCCCGGCTGGAACGCCCGCTTCGCCGAGCTCTGGGAGGGGCGGGAGCGGATCGCCTCCTGGGCCGACCAGCCGATCAGCCTCGCCCAGGACAGCGCCTCAGGCCGCGCCGACGCGGATCTGGTCGATGTCGGCGCCGGCACCTCCGAAGCCGACTATCAGGGGAAGGACGTGCGCGGCCGGCTGGTCCTCACTTCGTCTCAGCCCGGCGCGGTGCAGGAGCTTGCGGTTGGCCGGTTCGGCGCCGCCGGGATCATCTCCTGGGCGCAGAACCAGCGCACCGGCTGGTGGGGCGAGGACCGGAGCCTGATCCGCTGGGGCCATCTCGACACCTTCGCCGCGCATCCGACCTTCGCCTTCATGGTCTCGCCGGCGCGCGCCAACGCCTGGCAGGAACGGCTGCGGCGCGGCGAGACCGTCCATCTCCGCGCGGAGGTCGACGCCGGCCAGGCGCCCAGCGCCTACCTCATCCCGACCGCGATCATCCCCGGCCGCGACCGCGCGCACGAGATCGTCTTTTCCTGCCATCTCGACCATCCCTCGCCGGGCGCGAACGACAATGCCAGCGGCTGCGCCGGCGAGCTGGAGATCGCGCGGACCTTGAGCGCGCTGGTCCGCGCCGGCACGCTGCCGCAGCCCGAGCGCACCATCCGCTTCCTCTGGCCCTGCGAGGTCGAGTGCACGATCGCCCTACTCAACGCGCGCCCCGAATTCGCCCGGCGCGCGCTCGCGACGATCCATCTCGACATGATCGGCGGCAATAGCGAGATCACCAAGTCGATCCTCCGCGTCCACGGCTCGCCCCCAAGCCTGCCGAGCTTCGTCTCCTATATCGGCTTCGTGTTCGGCCGCTACGTCAACGAGCAGAGCATGGCCTATGCCGATACCGGCCAAGCCTACATGCCTTTGGTCGATCCCGCCGGCGACAGGCGCGCATTGCAGGCCGAGATCGGCGGCTTCAACGAAGGCAGCGACCACCAGGTCTGGGCGGAGGGCAGCTGGCGGGTGCCGGTGATCTACATCGCCGACTGGCCCGACCGCTACATCCACACCCAGCGCGACGTGCCGGAGAATCTCGACCCGACCAAGCTGCGGCGGGCGATGTTCATCGCCGCGGCGTCCGCCTATCTGCTCGCAACGGCGCCATCGGAAGAGAGCCTTCACTCCATCGTCTACGCCGAAGCGTCCGCACGAGGTGGGGAGGGCGAGCGGCGCCTGGCGGCAATGCGCGCGCGAAACGCCAGCTTCGCCGAGACGGAGGTCATCGTGAACCATGGCATCCTGGAGCAGGTCGCGTTCGGCAGGTCGTTCGCGCGCTTCTGGCCCAATCTCGCGCCGCTTCGGGTGCCCGGCGAGGAATGGCTCAGAGCCCAGGCGGCGTCCGGCCCGGTCTATCGCCGCGTCCGCAACGAGGGCCCGATGGACGGCTTCGGCTATAGCTGGTTCGACGATCATCTCGCGCAGGCGCACCTGCCGCGGCCGCGGCTGCTGGCGCGCGAGCCGGACGGGGAGGGGGCGGCGTTCGGCTATGAAGCGCTGAACCTGGTCGACGGCCGGCGCAGCGTCGGCGAGATCCGCGACGCGCTCACTGCCACGGTCGGCGCCGTACCGATCGAGGAGGTCGCCGAATATCTGGACACGCTGGCTCGGCTCGGCGTGATCGCGCCGATCGTGCGCTAGAGCGGCGTGCGCTAATCCTGACCCGCTCATCCTGAGTAGCCGGTGAGCTTGTCGAACCGGCGTATCGAAGGACGCACCACATCCGAGCGGTCCTTCGATACGGGCCTTCGCCAAGCTCAGTCCCTACTCAGGATGAGCGATATGGTTCGCATGTAGCGCACGGTGCTGCAGGCCAAAGCGGCCGCTCAGGATTTCTTCACGCCCCGCCTCTACATGGAGGTCCTCACCGCAGGAAAGGCCTTCCGTTGACCGACCGCTCAGACCCGAGCCTCCGCGACATGATCCTGCCCGGAGACGATGGCGGCGCCGGCGTCGTGCAGCGCGCTTTGAGGGCCGTGCGCACCCATCTCGGCCTCCAGGTCGCCTATGTCTCGGAATTCGTCGGCGACACGATCGTGTTCCGCGCGCTCGACCTGCCGGGGCTCGAGCATCTGGCGAAGATCGGCGATTCCCGCTCGATCGACGACGTCTATTGCCGCCACGTCGTCGAGGGCCGGTTGCCCGAGCTCATTCCCGACACCGCCGCGGTGCCGTTCGCGATGGCGATGCCGATCACCACGGCGCTGCCGGTCGGCGCCCATGTCAGCGTCCCGCTGCGCATGCCCGACGGGGAGATTTACGGCACCTTCTGCTGTCTCGGTCCGGCCGCCGATCCGACGCTGAACCAACGCGATCTCGCGATGATGCGCACCTTCGCCGAGCTGGTCGCCTTCGAGATCGCCCGCGAGCGCCGGGCCTCGCGGCTGCGGCGCGAGAAGGAGGCGCGGATCGAGGCCGTGCTTGCGTCCGAGGATGTCGCGATCCTCTACCAACCCATCTGGAGTCTCGAAGGGGGCCGCCCGATCGGCTTCGAGAGCCTTTCACGATTTGCCGCCTTGCCGCCGCGTACGCCCGACCTCTGGTTCGCCGAGGCCGCCGAAATCGGCAGAGGCGTGGAGCTGGAGCTGCTTGCGATCCGCCGCGCGCTGGCGGGCCTCGCCGCGCTTCCGGACGACGTCTATCTCGCCGTCAATGCCGGCGCCGAGACCGTGCTCGACCCGCGCTTCCGCGAGACGCTGGCGGCGTGGCCGCCGGAGCGCATCGTCGTCGAAATCACCGAGCATGATTGCATCGAGGATTTCGCCGCGGTCGTCGCCGCTTTGGCGCCGCTTCGCGCGCGCGGTATCCGGCTCGCGGTCGACGACGCCGGCGCCGGCCATAGCGGCCTGCAGCAGATCCTCCAGGTTCGCCCCGACCTGATCAAGCTCGACCGTTCGCTGATCCAGGGGATCGGCGGCGATCCCAGCCGGCGGGCGCTGACCGCGGCGCTCACCGTCTTCGCGCGCGAGACTGGAAGCCGCCTGATCGCCGAGGGCGTAGAGACCGAAACCGAGCTTGCGATGCTGCGCGTGATTGGCGTCGACAAGGTCCAGGGCTATTTGCTCGGCCGGCCCATGTCGCTGGATGGGGCGCTCGCGCTGCTCCCAGGAAAGGACAAGCGATCGGCGGCGGCATGAGCGTGAAAGGCTAGGCGCATAGGAGCTGCCTCGCTATGCGCGCGCCATGGCCGACTCCCCGATCACCCAAGAAGCCGTCGCCGAGCACGGCTTCAGCCCCGAGGAATATCGGCGCGTCCTCCACGCGCTCGGCCGCGAGCCCAACCTCACCGAGCTCGGCATCTTCTCGGTCATGTGGTCGGAGCATTGCTCCTACAAGAGCTCGCGAATCCATCTGAAGAAGCTGCCGACGACGGCGCCCTGGGTGATCCAGGGGCCGGGCGAGAATGCCGGCGTGATCGACATCGGCGACGGGCAGGCTGCCATCTTCAAGATGGAGAGCCACAACCATCCCTCCTACATCGAGCCCTATCAGGGCGCTGCGACCGGGGTCGGCGGCATCCTGCGCGACGTCTTCACGATGGGTGCGCGGCCGGTGGCGAACCTCAATGCCTTGCGCTTCGGCCGGCCCGACCATCCGAAGATGCGCCATCTGATCGCGGGCGTCGTCGCCGGAATCGGCGGCTACGGCAATTGCGTCGGCGTGCCGACGGTCGGCGGCGAGGTGAACTTCCACCGCGCCTATGACGGCAACATCCTGGTCAATGCGATGACCGTCGGCGTCGCCGAGAGCCCGAAGATCTTCTATTCGGCCGCCTCGGGCATCGGCAACCCGATCGTCTATGTCGGCTCCAAGACCGGCCGCGACGGCATCCACGGCGCGACCATGGCCAGCGCCGATTTCTCCGAGGACAGCGAGGAGAAGCGCCCCACCGTCCAGGTCGGCGATCCCTTCACCGAGAAATTGCTGATCGAGGCCTGCCTCGAATTGATGGCCTCGGACGCGATCGTGGCCATCCAGGACATGGGCGCCGCCGGCCTCACCTCGTCCAGCGTCGAGATGGCGTCCAAGGGCGGGGTCGGCATCGAGCTCGACATGAACGCAATCCCCTGCCGCGAGGAGGGGATGGCGCCTTACGAGATGATGCTCTCGGAAAGCCAGGAGCGGATGCTGATGGTGCTGAAGCCCGGCCGCGAGGCCGAGGCGGAGGCGATCTTCCGCAAATGGGAATTGGATTTCGCGGTGATCGGCCGGGTCACCGATACCGGCCATATGGTGCTCAAGTGGAACGGCGAGACCGCCGCCGACATCCCGCTCGCTCCGCTCGCCGACGAGGCGCCGGTCTACGACCGGCCCTGGGTGAAGACCGAGAAGCCGGCGCCGCTGGCCGACATTCCCGACTGCACGGACATTGCCGGCGACCTCTTGAAGCTGATGGCCTCGCCCGATCTGGCCTCGCGGCGCTGGGTCTGGGAGCAATACGACCAGAAGGTCGGCGCCGACACCGTGCAGGCGCCGGGCGGCGACGCGGCCCTGGTCCGCGTCCACGGCACGAAGAAGGCGCTTGCGATCACCACCGACTGCACGCCGCGCTACTGCCGGGCCGATCCCGAGGAAGGCGGCCGGCAGGCGATCGCCGAGGCGTGGCGCAATCTCTGCGCGGTCGGCGCCCGCCCGCTGGCGGCGACCGACTGCATGAATTTCGGCAACCCGCAGCGGCCCGAGATCATGGGCCAGTTCGTCGGTTGCATCGCCGGCATGGCCGAGGCCTGCCGCGCGCTCGATTTCCCGATCGTGAGCGGCAACGTCTCGCTCTACAACGAGACCAAGAACGAGGACGGCACCAGCCAGGCGATCCTGCCGACCCCGGCGATCGGCGGCGTCGGCCTGATCGAGGATTGGGAGAAAGCGGTCGGCATCGGCTTCAAGGGGCCGGGCGACGTCATCGTCGCGATCGGCGACCGCCGCGGCCAGCTGGGCCAGTCGCTCTGGCTGCGCGAGCTGCACGGGCGCGAGGAGGGGCCGGTGCCCCGCGTCGACCTGGTCGCCGAGCACGCCGCCGGTGAGTTCGTCCGCGCCGCGGTCGCCGGCGGCGCGATCACCGCCTGCCACGACGTCTCCGACGGCGGCATCGCGGTCGCGCTCGCCGAGATGGCGCTGGCCGGCGGCGTCGGCGCGCTCATCCATCACAACACCCCGGGCGGCAATGCCGGCTTCTTCGCCGAGGACCAGGGCATCTACATCGCAACGATCTGCGACAATTGCCTGCTCACCTTCCTCGCCCGCGCCCACGCCGCCGGCGTCGAGGTCGACGCGATCGGCCGCACCGCCGGCAACCGGCTGATCTTCGAGCTCGCCGACCGCGACCATTGCGTCACCCTCGCCGATCTGCGGCGCGCGCATGAGGGCTTCTTCCCCGCCCTGATGGGTGATAGCATCCCTTTGTCATAGCCCCGGGCTCGGGCCATCTTCGCAAGGGGGAGAAGACTCATGCCCAAGGGAATCCTGCGCCCGATCATCCTCGCCACCCTGGTCGCCGGCACGCTCGACATCTGCGCGGCGATCATCCTCAGCCTCACCTTTGGGCGTGGCCCCGCCAACATGCTGCGCTTCGTCGCCTCGGGGCCGTTCCCCTCCGCGACCGAATGGGGCGCCGGCGGGGCATTGCTCGGCCTCGTCACCCATTTCGTGCTGATGGCGATCATGGTGACGATCTTCGTCGCCGCGGCCGCCCGCTGGCCCGCGCTCACCGCGAAGCCGCTGCAATGGGGCGTGATCTACGGCCTCGTCACCTATGTCGCGATGAACCTGATCGTCGTGCCCTTGCGCTTTCCCGGCGCCTTTCCGCCGAGCCCCCGCAGCCTCGGCACCCAGCTCTTCTGCCACATCGTCCTGGTCGGTCTGCCGATCGCGTGGATCGCCAGCCGCCACCTGCGCGGGCGGACCGCCGGCGCCTGAGCGAGCTTCCGCTTTCCTTTTCGTCGGTTGCGCGAGATAAGAACGTAAACCGACGGGGGTAGCATGGCGCTTTCCGGCTATTCGGGCACGCCGCTGGCGAAGAAGCTTTCGCTCAAGAACGGCATGCGCACCTGGTGGGACGAGATGCCGCCGCACGTCCGCCACGAGATCGAGGCCTCCGGCCTGGCGCTCACCCATCTGCTCTGGCCCGAGACGCCGATCGACGCCGCCCATATCTTCGTCACCGACCGCGCCGAGATGGAGGCGGACATCAAGCGCATCCTGCCGCACCTGGCGCCGACCGGCTTCCTCTGGGTTTCCTGGCCGAAGCAGGCCTCGCGCATGCCCACCGACATCAACGAGGACGCGATCCGCGAGGTCGCGCTCCCGATGGGCCTCGTCGATGTCAAGGTCTGCGCGGTGGACGAGACCTGGTCGGGCCTGAAGCTGATGATCCGCAAGGAGAACAGGCCGGGCTAGAGCATCCTGCGTTAAATGCGAACCACATCGCTCATCCTGAGTAGGGACTGAGCTTGGCGAAGGCCCGTATCGAAGGACCGCTCGGATGTGGTGCGTCCTTCGATACGCCGGTTCGACAAGCTCACCGGCTACTCAGGATGAGCGGGTCAGGTTTGGCGCACGCCGCTCTAAGTCCTCCGCGACGGGGAGGCGTCAGGCAGGGATCGGCGGCACCGGCATTGCGGCCGGCTCCGCATGTGCCACCCGCTCGTCCAGCCAGGCGAGGATGTCGTCCATCACGCGCTCGGCGCCGACGTCGTTGAGCAGATCATGGTAATAGCCGTCGTACAGCTTGAGACTCTTGTCGCGCGATCCGGCCTCTCGATAGAATTGCTCGCTCCCATCGGGCCTGGTCACATGGTCCGCAGTCCCGTGCAGGATCAGAACGGGCAGCGTGATCCGGCCGAATTCGCGCTCGAGGCGTTCGGCGGCCCGGGCCAGCGCCGCCACGGTCTGAATGGGCTGGACCTCGTAGTGGATCAGCGGGTCGGCATCGAGCTTCGCGACCCATTCGGCATCCCGGGAGAAGTCCTTGTTCTTGAGCCTGAGCACATGGGCGTGGGGCGCGACATGGCTGGCGCCTTCCAGCAGCTTCAGCGCGAAATCGGGGGCGGGGACCCGAAAGGCGAAATCCTCGCAGACAAGGCCCGCGATGCGATCCTGGTAATCGAGCGCGTAGGTGACGGAAACCACGCCCCCGGCGCTATGGCCGAGCAGATAGACCGGGAGCCCGGGATGCAGGGACCGGCCGAGCTCGATCGCGAGGCTCAGGTCCGACACATAATCGCCGACGCTGTCGACATAGAAGCGTTCGCCCTCCGATTTCCCGCGGCCGCGCAGGTCCACCGCGGTGACGGCAAAGCCGCGCGCGGCGAAGGTCTCGGCCGCGCCGACATATTGGCCGCTATGGGCGTTGAAGCCGGGGCAGATGACGAGGTTCGCCCGCGGATCTGCCTTCGGCTCGAAGTGCCGGGTGAAGATCCGGCCGGCGGCGCCGTCGAGCCATTGCTCGGTCGGGGTGAGCGCGTCATCGATCATCGCATTTCTCCTTCTTATTTCGTCGGCAGCATCGGGCTCGCGGCCTGGGGGTGGGTGGGGATTCCGCCTGGGTGCTCGACGCTCGGGCCCGGGCCGGCCTGCTCAGCGCAGGACTGGACCTTCAGGCAGTCGCGGAGCCAATCCTCGAACCGCAAGGATCCGATGCGGGCGTTCGGGCCGGGCAGGAGGGATGTCTCCTGAAGCTCCGCGCCGAAATAACGGGCGTGGACGTCCGCCACGATCCGGCGGCCGTCCTCGAAGGCTGTCGCGATTTCCGTTGCGACATCGTCGAGACGGAATCGCTCGGGTCCGGCGAGCTCGAGCGTCTGGCCGGCCGCCTCGCCGAGCGCCAGCTCGGCCAAGGTCTCCGCGACGTCCGCTGCCGCGATCGGCTGCGCCAAAGCGGGAGAGATCGGGATCTCGCCTTCCGTGCCGTCCTGGACGACCGCGGCGATGAACTCGAAGAACTGTGTCGAGCGCAGGATCGTGAACGGGACGCCGGACGCGCGGACCAGCTCCTCCTGGCGTTTCTTCGCCTGGAAATAATGCTGGTCCAACAAGCGATCGACGCCGACGATCGAGAGCACGATATGATTCCGGATGCCGGCCTCGCGGCCGGCGTCGAGAAGGTTGCGCCCCGCGGCTTCGAAATATTGCAGCGCCGTGGCGCCGTCGAGCGAAGGCGCGTTCGAAACGTCGACGAGGATCTCGGCCCCGGCCAGGGCCTCCGCGACGCCGGCTCCGGTCAGGGCATCGACCCCGCGGCTCGGCGCCGCCGCGATCGCGGTTGCGCCGAGCTGGTCCAGCTTCCGGACCAGCCGCCTGCCGATGCGGCCCGTGCCGCCGATCACGACGACCTTCATGATCCTACTCCTCGAACGGCGCGTTCGCGACCCAGTCGACGGCGGACGGCGGATGATAGCCGGGGACGAAACGCTCCCCGAAGTCGCGGACGAAATTGTCGTAGCTCGTCTCGGGATGGGCCGTCGCGAAGTGGGTGAAACAGCGCGTGAAACGCTCCTTCAGCTTGAGCCTTGGATATTCGTCGACGATGGTGGCGATCTCGCTCGCGGGCAGCCGGCCGTGGTCGAAGCCCACGACGTCGAGGCCGACGCCGGCCGTGCACAAAGCCACTTCCGCCTGCTTGTAGAGGCCGATCGAAGGTGTCGAGTTGAGCGCCACGCAGTCCCAGACCAGCCATGCGCGCCGGTCGTCCATGCCGGCCTCGGCGGCGAAGGACCGCACCAGGTCGGCCGCTTCCACCTCGAACCGACGCGGCCCGGCATAATCGTGGTTGAGCGTGATGTCGTGCAGCAGCGTCCCGACCGCCATCACCTCCGCGTCGTGCGGGATGCCTTTCAGCTGTCCGATCCGCACCGCGAAGAGCCATGAGCGCATGACGTGGTTGAAGAGATAGGGTTCGCACTTTTCGCGCACATAGGCGATCGCGCGATCGATCGCCGCGGTGTCGGGAACCTCGATCCCGGCGCGGAGCCTTTTGTCCGCGACGATCATGTCGCGACCATTTCGGGCATCGCGTCGGGCAGCGGAACGGGAAGGCCTTCCTCGGCGAGCGCCGCGCGGACGGCGGGCCGCTCGGCGACCCGTTCGAAATAGGCTTTCATCTCGGCCGAGATCGGCACCGCGAACTCCCGCGCCCAGCGCAGCATGACGAACAGATAGGCGTCCGCCGTGGTGAAGCGCGGGCCGAACAGATAGAGTTCGCGCAGGTCGTTCTCGATCAGGGTCAGGCGCCTGACGACCGCAGCCGATGCCGCGGCCTTGTCGCTCTCGCTCGCACTATGCCAGAACGGCTTGAACGCGATGTGCAGCTCGGTGGACAGGAACGAGAGGATCTGGATCAGCCGGATCTGCGAGAACGGTCCGCTGGGCGCCAATTGCGGCGCCATCCCGGCGAGCAGGGTGAGGATCGCGACATTCTCGCTGACTGGCTGCCCGTCGTCGAGAACGAGCAACGGAACGGAGCCGGCGGGATTGACCGCCATATAATCCTCGCCCCTCTCGGTGATCTTGGAGGCGAGATCGACCCGCACGAACTCGGCGCTGAGCCCGGCCTCGTAGATCGAGATCCGGCTCGCAAGGCTGCAGGCGCCGGGCGAATAATAGAGCTTCATGGCGTGCTCCTTCTGTCAGTGCGCCTGCACGGAGACCGCAGCCGCGGCGGCGGCGGCGGCGGCGGCGGGCCTGGGCGGCGGCGGGACGTGCTCGATCCACCAATCGAGCCCGGTCGATCCGAGGCGCGCGCCCGGATCGGGAACCAGCTCCCGGTCCGTCACCTGGACGCCGTAATAAGGCGCGCTCGCGTCGGCGATGACCTGCCGCCCGTCGTGGTCGGACAGGAGGACCTTGCGGACGGCTGCGTCGAGCGTGAACATCTCGGGCCCGCCGATCTCGATCGTGCCGTTCACGGGCGCGCCGAGCGCGATTTCGGCGATCGCGCCGGCCACGTCCTCGGCCGCCATCGGCTGGAACCGGACCGGCGGGAGGCGCACGACGCCGCCCTCGGTCGAAAGGTCCGCGATGGTGCGAATGAACTCGAAGAACTGGGTCGCGTGGACCAGCGAGTAGGGGATCGGCGAGCTCGCGATCATTTTCTCCTGGGCGAGCTTGGCCCGGAAATAGCCGCTGTCCTGCAACCGGTCCGTGCCAACGACGGAAAGGGCGACGTGGTGGCGAACGCCTGCAGCCATTTCGGCCGCCGCCAGGTTCCGCCCCAACGTCTGGAAGAACTCCGTTGCGGCGCCTTCCTCGAACGACGGCGAGTTGGAGACG
>JAFAZM010000346.1 GCA_019239785.1 Sphingomonadaceae bacterium | reverse complement strand
AATCTTTCGCGCCTCGGCAGCGGTCATATCAAAAGGCAAACCCTGAATTCTCACTATGAGGTCGGCTCTCAGCGGGATGGGCAAGATGCTTGTGGTATCGAACGCTGGCGTGGCGACTTTGACGACTGCTTCGTGAGTCTCGACCGTGGGTTGCGTCTTGGTCGTTGGCTTCTCCACTCTTGTCGGGCGGTCTCGACGGTTCACGCTTGGACGAAATCCGAGGGGGTTGGAAAGGTACGCTTCGAAATCCTCGAGTGCGGCCCTTACTCGGCTCTTGTAGGTGCTCATGCTGCCAGGGGTGTAGTCCCTGCCTTGAAGATTGCTGAAGCGTATCATGACATCATCCAGGTCGATCTTGGTGACGTCCTCGGCCTCTTCAGCGGGGAGAATTCCGAGCACTTTGCCCAGCGCCGCCTTGCGAGCCGCGGCCGTCCCTTTGGCTAGCAGCCCCTTAGCCGCTTGGTAGTCTTGGAAATCGAGGATCGCTTCCCTCGTCCGCTTGCCATTCATCTCGTTTCTCCTATCATGTCTATAATACCGCGGATCGATCTCGATGTCAAGGACAATCGTCTATAAGACAATAAATTTGTCTATCAGATGAACCAGGAATGGGGCCAGACGGAGAGGGCGTGCCGAACCGATGAGGGTGCGGAACGGCTACGCGCTGGTGACGCTGCACACTGACGGCGGCTTCACCGAGGCCTTTTACGAAACCGGCGTGGGTCAGCCGATCTGGCAAAGATCCTGGACCGCAGCCGAGCTCGCGGCCCGCCAGCCATGGGGCCGCACCGTCGTCGGCGCCGTCCGCGCCATCCCGGCAGCCGAATTCCGGCAGGCGTAGGCGGGCTTGGAAACCATCATGCTGGACGAGCCCGATTATCCGCTTTCGAATCGGTCACGACGAGGGCATCAGGCCAAACGGGTTCTGGAAATCTACGCGGCTTGCGGGCATGCGCCTGCGGACGGGTGAAGAGAGCACCGTCGAAGGTGAACGCCGCGAACCCTGCCGCCCGCGACAGCAAGGATGAGCAGCCCAAGATGACCTATGCCGCAGACGCCGTCCCACCTTTCTATCACGGCACGCGCGCCGACCTGAAGCCGGGCGACCTGCTCTCGCCCGGGTTCAGGTCCAATTATGCCGAGCGCAAGCTGTCCTGGATCTATTTCTCGGCCACGCTCGACGCGGCGATCTGGGGGTGCGAGCTGGCCAAGGGGGAAGGCCGCGAGCGGATCTATATCGTCGAGCCGACCGGCGAGTGGTTCGACGACCCCAACCTCACCGACAAGAAATTCCCCGGCAACCCGACCAGCTCCTACCGCTCCCGCGCGCCGCTCCGGATCCTTGGCGAGGTCGAGCAATGGGAAGGCCACCCTCCCGAGCGCCTCGAGGAAATGAAGGAGGCGCTTGCCCGGATGGAAGCCGAAGGCGGCGCCCAGATCATCGATTGAAGCGATAGCGATCCGAACGCGAAACCAGGCCGCGCCGTCGGCGGCGCGGCCCGTCAGCGGCGCGGCGTGGGGTCGATCATCGGCTGGCCGGGCTCAAACGAGATTTCTCGGGATTGCTCCTGCTGCCCGAACGCACTGCGGGTCTTGCCGCTCGTCGGCGCCATGCCCGCCGGATCGGCCGGCGGCAAATGACCGTCGCCGTATCGGTCGCTGACCCCGACCATCTGCCCGGGAGGCTTGGGTTGGTGCGGCGAAAGCACGCCCACGACCCGGATGACCAGCGACAGGCACAGGACGAACCCCAACCGGAATCCCAGAGCTTTGAGCATGAGCCCCTCCTTCCATCGGGGGCGCTAGATCATCCCGATTAAGATACCACTACTCGATCGGCGGCAAGGCGGGCCGCGCCCTCGCGGACGCGGCCCGTCTTATTCAGCAGCTGCAGTTCCGGCAGGTGCACGGGTTGCAGCGGCAGCCGCCGGCCTGACAGCCGCAGGCGCAGGCGGGCTTGGCATTGTCGTTCTGGGTCTTGGTCATCGTCTTTCTCCTTCGATTTGCCTTGTGGCGAATCGTCCTTTAGCCTCCGTACCGTGGTACGGAGTCAAGCGATGAATGTTGCACCACCGAAAGATTTTTCGATGACCATTGCCCGCCTTGGCCAAGCCGCTGGGGTGGGTGTCGAGACGGTCCGCTATTACCAGCGGCGCGGCCTGCTCGGCGTGCCGCCGCGCGCGGGCGCGGTGCGGCGCTACGGGAGCGAGGACGTGCGGCGCCTGCTGTTCATCCGCCGCGCCCAGGCGGCCGGCTTCACGCTCGAGGAGATCGGCGAGCTGCTCGCGCTCGACCGCACCGGCGACCGCGCCCGCGTGCGCGAACTCGCGGGCGACCGGATCGCCGCGCTCGACACCCGCATCGCCGAGCTCGAACGCGCCCGTACTGCGCTGGAGCGGCTTCGCGCCACCTGTGCTGCCGGCAGCAAGGGGCCGTGCCCGATCCTGGAGGCGTTCGACGGGGCGTGATCATTCGTGCGCAGGTCCGACGGTGATCTCCACGCGGCGGTTGTCCGGCTCGTGCAGTCCATTCTTCGTGTCGTCCAAAGGCCTGCTATCACCGAACGCCAGCAGGGATACCTCTCCCCGCGGAATGCCGTGCGCCTCCAGATAATGCGCGACCGCCGCCGCGCGGCGCCGAGAAAGTGCAAGATTATGGGAGGCGCGGCCGGATCGGTCCGCATGGCCCGCGACCACGAGCGCCCCGGTCCCGCAAGGCGACCGGGAATCTTTGATCAGATTGTCGAGAATCTCCACTGCAGCCGGCCGCAGCCTCGCGCTCCCGGGCGAGAAGAAGACGATATAGGGGCCCGGCATACAATCGATCTGTGGCGGCGGCGGCGGCGATGTCCTCGGCGCAGGGGGCGCTTCGGTCTGCGCGGCCGCGGGTGAAGGCGCGGCGGCGGAAGCGATGACTACAATGGACAGAAGAAAGCCACGCATCGGGCCCGTCTATCCGACCGGCCGGCTCGCGCAAAGCGGGGGGCTGTTCGCGTCTGGCGTTCTGCGTGCTAGGTTCGTTGCTGCCGCCGTCGCGAGAGGTCTGCGATGAACCTTTCATTCCCAGCCGTCTGCCTGCTCTCTGTCGCCTTCCTCGCCGCCGCGCCTTCCGCCCCGCGCCCGTCGCAGCCGCCGGACCGCCACCGGAATATCGCCGGCTGGCAGATCGACGACGTCGCCGACGCGGAGGATTACGATCCGATGCGCCGCGCGATCCGGCTGCGGCATGAAGGTCCGGAATGGGTGGTGTCCTACGAGTTCGTCGAAGGCGCCGTGCCGGTCGAGCCGTCGCGCAATGCCCATGTGACGATCGGTGGCTGCAACGAGCAATATGGCAATTCGGAGCGGCCGACGTCCCCCGCGGCGCGGGTGGCGGCCGCCCGGACGCGGCTGCTCGCCTTGTTCGCCGCGGCCCGCCAGTCGTGCCCGGACGCGCACGCCGCCGAGGCGGAGGTATTGGCCGGCTTCGCGCAGGCCTTTGCCGCTGCGGACGCCTGGGACCGGGAGCGAATCGCGGCGCTGGCACCGGCGCGGCGCGCGGCCGAGATGGCGGAGGATGCGGCGAGCGTTGCGGCGGCGAGCAATGCCGAAACCACCGACGCAACCGACAGCGGCATGAGCGCGTCGGAAAACATGTCCGCCGAGACGAACGACGCCGCCCCACCGCAATGAGCGCTCTCGTCCAGCAGCGCCCGGCTCGACAAAGCTTGGCAGCCCGGAGCCTGCCGGGGCGGCTCCGGTGAAGAAGGCGCTTTCGCTCGCCCTCACTTTGGCCCTTGCCGCCTGCGCGTCCTTGCTCGCGTGGCTGTGGCGGGCGCGCGCCGCCCTGACCTACAACGAGGCCGGCCGCTACTATGATGGCGCCGACGGCGTCGTCTATGACGACGGCGCCGTGCTGATTTACGGGCTGCTGGCGCTGCTCTTCGGACTGCTGCTGCTGGCCAGCGTGCTCATGACCGCGCGGCTGTGGCCCCGATGAGCGAGCCTGTCAGGCGGCAGCGGCTCGCCCACATCGCCCTGGTCGTGCGCGACTATGACGAGGCGATCGCCTGGTATTGCGGCAAGCTCGGCTTCACCCTGGTCGCGGACGAATACCAGCCGGCGCAGGACAAACGCCGGGTGCTGATCCGCCCTCCCGGCGCGCCGGAACATGCGACCGCCATCCTCCTCGCCCGCGCCGCGACGCCCGAGCAGGCGCGCTTCGTCGGCGACCAGGCCGGCGGTCGCGTCTTCCTGTTCCTCGCCACCGACGATTTCGACCGGGACCATGACGCCATGCTCGCCAAGGGCGTCACCTTCATCCGGCCACCCGCGCTCCAGCCCTATGGCAAGGTCGCGGTGTTCCTCGATCTCTACGGCAACAAATGGGATCTGGTGCAGTTCGCGGATTGAACCGGGCGATGCGAACCGGTCGGTTCCAAGGGCGTTGAGCAGATAGCCATCGTGAGCCAACGACGTGCCGAAGTCCATCTCATCCTATCGCCTGCTCGCGTGGGCGATCGAAAACCGGGTTCCGCTGATCTGCCTCTACGGCAGGCACCCGCGCTTGCTGTGCCCCATCATCCTGGGCCTCGACGTGGAAGGCGTGGAGAAGGTGCTCGGCTATCAGTTCGGCGGCGAGACGAGCAAGGGGTCGCTCGGCCGGCCGGCTTGGAAATGCTTTCGCGTGGCGGGGCTCAGCCAAATCGAGGCCGTCGAGGCTGAATGGCAGGCTGGCGCCGGCCACAGCCAGCGGCAGACCTGCGTTGCCGACGTCGATTATGACGTGAACGAGGAAAGCCCCTACGCACCGCGGCAGAGCCTGGGCCGATTGCGGGACGATCCATTTCCGGCATCTCCGATCTGACCTTCAGATTGGATTTGCCGAAGGGCGTCAGTCTGAAGGAGGAAGCGGGCGCCACCGCCCCGCTCCGAGCGCTAGAGCGATTTCCAGTCAGATCGAATGATCTGACGACTCGGAAATCGCGACAGAACAAGAACCTAGAGCGGTTGATCTGATGCAATCAGATCACAAACCGCTCTAGGCCAGGGCCTTCATGCGATCGATCAATTCACTCTCGACGGCCTCGGACCACACAATGCTCTCCGGGGCGTGACGCCGGTCACGGACCGTCCCCACCGCCACACTTACACAGCCTCGTCCGCAGGGTGCGGAACAGGTGGGCGCGGCTCGACGCGCCGTATCATGGAGGTTCGAATGTTCCAGCTCAGTGACTCTGATCGCCGCGAGCTTCAGTCAGTGACGGCCAATGCCCTTGTCGGCGACAGCGGCGAAGCGCTGATCGCGGAAGCCGTCGCGCTCGATGCCGATGGGATCAAGGACTTCTTCTGCCGCAACTGGCCGATGATGAAGCAGGTGCTTCAGTTCATCGGCGACACTGTCGGCGGCATTGTCCGTGCCGCAATTCGCGGCGTCATCGCGGCCGGCGACTTCCTGCACGACCGCATCTGTCCGCGTTGAGACGGCAAGGCAGGTCGGGGCGCTGCGCGCCGGCCTGCTGTCGCCCGACGCAAGGCAGCCCGTCGTAGCCACGAAGCCGCTATCGCCCAACTCGGCCACCGCGCCCGCGAATTCTATTGCCTCTCGTCCGGCGCCTCCGAGCCGATCCGGCCGACCTGGCCGTCCGTCGCGCGGGTCGGCCCGGAGACGCCGGCCTCGATCAGATTGGTCTCGTCCTCGGGCTCGGTCATGGCCGGTTCGTCGGGGTCGGTCTCGCTGTCCCAGCGGCCGAAGGCGCCGGTGGCTTCGGGCTTGGCGGCGAGCTCGCGAATCTGGGCCTCGTCCCATTCGCGGCACCAGTCCGGGCCGGCGGCTCGGAGGAGCAGGCCGCGCTGCGCGTCCGGCGCCAGCTCGAGGAAGCCCTCGACGAGCTGCTGGAGGATGCCGTGGCGGACGAGCTCCTCCTCGCCGGCGCCGGTCGTGCGGATCAGGCTCGCTTCATGGTTCCAGGGAATGTCGCTCATCGTCGCTGCTCCTCAATGCTCCGCGCAAACGTGCGGCGCCTGCCGAGGCTCCGCGTGGCGTTTGCGCGGGTTCAGGGTCCGCCGACGAACGTGCCCCTTTCCAGCAGGATCACGCCCTCCTCGCCGGCATCCCAATAATGGGCGCGCTCGCCGTGGACCCTGATCAGCACCAGGCCCGGCGTATCGATGCCCTGCTTGAACCAGCGCTCCAGCCCCTCGGTCCAATGCACGGCGAATTGTCCCTTGTCCCGGCTCAGCTCGGCACGCCCTTCGATCGCCAGGAAGAAGGGGCGCGCGCCGAGCAGGCCGGCCTTGCCCTGGAAGGAGAGGCCGACGCGCGGGTCCGCCTCGATCTCGCCGATCATATGGGCGTCGTCGCAGGCGAAGAACCAGCTGTCGCCATCATAGTCGACTTCGCGATTGTTGCTCATCGGCCGGGAGGCGATGGCGCCGGTTTCGGTCCGGGTCGAAAGCATGCAGAAATCCAGGTCGCGCATCTTTTCGGCGATGTCGGCCAGAGTCTTGCCGGGCATGTCCGCTCCTTTACGTCCGTCCGTCAACGAGCCGGACGCAGAGCGGTTCAATCCAGGCGGGGCTGCCCGGCCGTCGCGCGTCCGTCGCTGAACCAAGCGCGGCGGCCATCGTTCTCCCCCAAAAGGGAGACATGTTCATGCGCAGCCTCATCGCCGCCGCACTCATCCTCGCGCCGGCCGCGCTCGCCGCGCAGGATTCGACGCCGCCCGGCACCGACGTCGAGCGGATCGGGCTCCAGCCCGGCGAAAGTGCGAGCTTCACCTTGGCCTCGGGCAACGAGCATCAATTGCTGCATCGCTCGGCCGCGAACGCCCGTGGCGCGATCACCATCTCCTATCGGGTCGAGGGCGGCCAATCGACGATCAGCGCGGTCAGCCACACCGGCTACCCGACCAGCTTCAGCGTGCTCGCCGACCCCGACGGCAATGGCGGCTTCGAGCCCGAAGGCTCGATCGCGCTGCCCGGCGACGGCCAGGCGGTGACCCGGACCTGGCCGAGCCCGCTCGGCGCGATCAATGTCGGCCATTTCGTCGGCGGCCCGGGCGGGATGAACCGCCAGTAAAGCGCGTCCTAGAGCGATTTCCAGTCAGATGGCATCATCTGACGACTCGGAAATCGCGGCCAGACAACAACTTAGAGCGGTTGATCTGATGCAATCAGATCACAAACCGCTCTAATCCGCCCAGCCGCCGATCACCTCCACGAAGGCGCCGCCGTAGCGCTCCAGCTTGGCGGCGCCGACGCCCGACACGCGGGACAGCGCGTGCAGGCTGGTCGGCTTCAGCTCCGCCATCTCGCGCAGCGTGGAATCGTGGAAGATGAGATAGGGCGGGACGCCCTCCGCCGCGGCAAGGTCGCGGCGCCGGGCGCGGAGCGCCTCGAACAAAGGGTCGTGCGGATAGTCGCGCGCCGCGCGCTTCGCCCGCCGGCCGCGCTTCGGCGGCAGCACGATCTCGAGCTTCGCCTCGCCCTTCAGGATCGGCTTTGCGCCGGGACCGAAGGAGAGGCCGCCATAATCGTCGGCGCGCAGCGCGTCGCGGGCGAGCAGGGCGCGGGCGACCGGCTTGAGCAGCGCCATCTCCGCCTCGTCGGCGATCCCGAACACGCTGAGCCGCTGATGGCCGAAGCCGAGCACCTTGTCGGTCTCGCGGCCGGCGAGCACGTCGGTCAGATGGCCGATGCCGAAGCGCATCTCGGTGCGGAAGGCGGCGGAGAGCAGTTTCTGCGCGGCGGTGGTGGCATCGATCGCCTGCGGCGGCTCCAGGCAATTGTCGCAATTGCCGCAGCGCTCCGGCGGCTCCTCGCCGAAATGGCGCAGCAGCAGGGCCCTGCGGCAGCCGGCCGTCTCGACCAGGGTGGCGAGCGCGTTCAGCCGCTCGCGCTCGGCGCCCTGGCGGTCCGGCTCGACCTCGGTGGCGATGCGGCGTCGGGCGCGGGAGAAATCCTCGGCGCCCCAGAACAGCCAGGCCTCGGCCGGCTCGCCGTCGCGGCCGGCGCGGCCGGTCTCCTGGTAATAAGCCTCGATCGACTTGGGGATGCCGGCATGGGCGACGAAGCGCACGTCCGGCTTGTCGATGCCCATGCCGAAGGCGACGGTCGCGACCATCACCATTTCCTCGGATTTCACGAAGGCGGCCTGGTTGCGCGCCCGCACCTGGGGCTCAAGCCCGGCATGGTAGGGCAGAGCGGGCCGCCCGGTCGCGGCGAGCTGGGCGGCGAGCTGCTCGGCCTTGTCGCGGCTCTGCACGTAGACGATGCCCGCCCCCGGCTGCTCGGCAAGCACGGCCTTCAGCTGCGTCGCGACGCCGTCGCGGGGGCGGACCTGGTAGCGGATGTTCGGCCGGTCGAAGCCGGCGAGGATCAGCCCGTCGGCCGGAATGCCGAGCTGGACGAGGATGTCCTCGCGCGTGCGCCGGTCGGCGGTGGCGGTGAGCGCCAGCCGCGGCACCGAAGGGAAGGCGTCAAGCAACGGCCGCAGCAGGCGGTAATCGGGCCGGAAATCATGGCCCCATTCGCTGACGCAATGCGCCTCGTCGATCGCGACCAAAGCAAGCGGGACGCGGCCGATCAGCTCGCGGAAGCTCTCGCTCGTCGCCCGCTCCGGCGCGACGTAGAGCAATTCCAGCTCGCCCTGCTTCAGCCGCTCGACCGTCTCGGCGCGGTTCGTGTCGGCCGAGGTCAAAGACGCGGCGCGCAGCCCCAGCCCCTCGGCGGCGCGGATCTGGTCGTGCATCAGCGCGATCAAGGGGGAGATCACCAAAGCGGTACCGGGCAGCGCCAGCGCCGGCACCTGGTAGCAGAGCGACTTGCCCGCCCCGGTCGGCATCACCGCGAGCGTGCGCTGCCCGGCCATCACCCGGCCGATCACCTCTTCCTGGACGCCGCGGAAATCCTGGAAGCCGAACGTCTCGCGCAGGATCTGGAGCGGCGAACTCATCGCGCCTCCAGAGCCGCCGGCCAGCGAAAAGTCGAGTCGCATTGACGCTGAATATTAGGAACAAAGAAGGAACGCAAGCCGAGTGGCCAGTCGCGCGGCAGGTATGCGCGCCCTGCCCGAAAGCGGGAGAGGGGGATGAGGCGAGGGAGGATGGTCTAGGCCGCCACCTCTTCCAGCGCCGGATAGTCGACATAGCCTTCCGGCCCCTGGCTGTACCAGGTCGCCATGACGTCGCCCTGCAGCGGGGCGCCGGTCTGCAGCCGCGCGACCAGGTCCGGATTGGAGATGAACGGCCGGCCGAAGGCGATCGCATCGGCCTCGCCGCCGTCGAGCGCCGCCTGGGCGCGTTCGAGCGTGTAGTCCGAGTTCAGCACCAGCGGGCCGGCGAAGGCCTTGCGGATATGCGGATGGACCGGCGCCACCTCGGCCTTGCCGAAGGTGCCCTCGAAGCCCGGCTCGCGCAGCTCGAGGAAGGCGATGCCGATTGCGGAAAGCGCCGAGGCCGCGGCGGGGAATAACGCATAAGGATCGCTGTCATTGGCGCCTTGGCTGTCGCCGTTCGGCGAGAGGCGGACCGCGGTGCGGTCGGCGCCGACCTCGTCCGCCACCGCCTGCGTCACTTCGCGGAGCAGGCGGATCCGGTTCTCGACCGGGCCGCCATAGGCATCGTCGCGCAAATTGGTGCCGTCGCGCAGGAATTGATCGATCAGATAGCCGTTGGCGCCGTGGATCTGGACGCCGTCGAAGCCGGCGGCGCGCGCGTTGCGGGCCGCCCGCACATAATCGCCGATCAGGCCCGGTATCTCGTCGAGCCGGAGCGGCCGCGCGACGTCGTAGGGCTGGCGGCCGTCATAGGTATGGGCCTTGTGCGGCGCCTGGGTCGCCGAGGCGGAGACCGGCGCTTCGCCGCCGAGGAAGGAGGAATGGACGACCCGGCCCATATGCCAGAGCTGGGCGAAGATCCGCCCGCCCGCCTCGTGCACCGCGGCGACGATCGGCTTCCAGCCCTCGACCTGCGCCTCGGTCCAGAGGCCCGGCGCGTAGGGCCAGCCAAGCCCCTGCCGGCTGATTCCGGTCGCCTCGGTGATGATCAGGCCGGCCGCGGCGCGCTGCGCGTAATAGGTCCGCATCAGCTCCGTCGGGACATGATCGCGGGTCGCCCGGCCGCGGGTCAGCGGGGCCATCAGGATGCGGTTCGGAGCGGCGACGGCGCCGAGCTTGATCGGATCGAACAGGGAGGGCATTGGGGCGGTCTCTCGGAAATGCTGCACTGCGAAAGGATATAAGGGTTGCAAAATGAAATGCGCAACCCCGTGGCCGGTTTTGCCTTCCCGGCTTTGATCCTCGCCAATTTGTTCCTCGCGGCGGGGCCGTGGATGGTGCGCCTCGCCGATGTCGGGCCGATCGCGGCCGGCTTCTGGCGGCTGGCGCTCGCTCTGCCCTTCCTGGCCTTGATCGGCTGGCGGCAGCATCGCGGCCGGCCCTTCCCGGGCTGGACGATGCTCGGCCTGGTCGCGCTCGGCGGCATCTTCTTCGCCGCCGATCTCGCCGCCTGGCACGAAGGCATAATCAGGACCAAGCTCGCCAACGCGACCCTGTTCGGCAATTTCGCGAGCTTCCTGTTCGCGATCTACGGCTTCATCCTGCTCGGCCGGCTGCCGCGGCCGGCGCAGCTTCTCGCTTTGCTGCTCGCGATCGTCGGCACAATGCTGCTGCTCGGCAGCAGCTACGAGCTGTCCGGCGCCAATTTCGCCGGCGACCTGCTCGCTCTGCTCGCCGGCCTCTTCTACACCTTCTACCTGATCGCGGTGGACCGGGCGCGACGGCAGATGAAACCCTGGCCGGTGCTCGCAATCGCCACCGCCGGCGGGGTGCTGCCGATTCTGCTCGTCGCGCTCGCGCTCGGCGAGCCGGTGGTGCCGCAGGATTGGCTGCCGGTGATCGCGCTCTCCATCTCCAGCCAGCTGATCGGCCAGGGGCTGCTCGTCTATGCGATGGGCCATTTGTCGCCGGTCGTCGTCGGCCTTTGCTTCCTGACGCAGCCGATCGCGTCCGCGGCGATCGGCTGGCTCGCCTTCCGCGAGCGGCTCTCGACCGGCGACTGGATCGGCGCCCTCCTGGTCTGCGCGGCTTTGGTGCTGATCCGCCTGCCGACACGGACCGGCGCGGACCTGCCGGAAGGTTGAAACCGCGCGCCGCTTCGGCCAGGCTCGCGGCGGCCGGCGGGGGATGAACATGCGCGGACTCAAGCTTTTGGGCGCGATCGTCGCGTGCGGCCTGGCCACGGCGGCGCCCGCGCAGAGTGGCGGCTGGAGCCCGGACCCCTGGCTCGCCGACCTTGCCCAGATGCGCGCCGCGCTCGAGGAGGAATATGCCAATTACGACTGGCTGACCGGCGAGCGCGAGGTCGATCTCGGCGCCTTGTTCGACCGCGCCGAAGCCCGTCTCCGCCAGGCCCGCGACGACGGCGGCGCCCGCGCCGTGTTCGACCGGCTGGTCCAGCGGATCGGCGACGGCCATGTCGCGATCGACTGGCCGGCCGCGTCCGCGCCGCCGGCCGCAAGCGGGGCTTCGACGGCTCCGGTGCAGCCTTCGAGGCCGGCCGCGCTCTGCCGCCGGCTCGGCTACGACGCGCGGCAGGCGGATGCCGGCATCGGGCCGGCGCTGCCCGGCTATCGCGCGGTCGAGCCGGGCCAGATGTTCGCGACCGGCATCGTTCCGGTCGGCCGCGAGCAGGTCGGGGTGCTGCGCATCGGCGTCTTTCAGCCGCAGGGCGGCCCGGCCTGGTGCGAAGCGGCGGTCGCTGCGTTCGCGATCGACCCAGCGCGGCCCTGCGACGACGACTGCGCCGAGCACATCCTGACTTGGTCCTATCGCCGGATGACCGGCGAGCTCGAGCAGCGGATCGCCCGGCTGCGGCGGGAGGGCGCGACAGTGTTGCTGGTCGACCTCAGCGGCAATGGCGGCGGCTCGGAATGGGCGGAAGCGGCGGCGCGGATCGTGAGCCCGGTGCCGCTCACCGCCGAGCGGCTCGCCTTCAGGCGCGGCGCCCATTGGGTGCGGCAGTGGCAGGCGCTGGCGGCCAGGCTCCGCGAAGCGGCCGGCTCGGCCGACCCCGCCGACCGCCTCCGGCTGCTGCGCTGGGCGTCGGAGGCGGATGCGGCCCGGCGCGAGGCGGAGCCCTGCGCGCCGGGCGACACGTGCCCGCGGCTCGGCCGTGCCGGCTATGCGACCGGCCTGGTCGGCAGCGCGCCGGCCGGCGCCCTCTCCGGCCGCGACTGGTCCCCTTACGTCTTCAGCCCCGCCCAATATCCCTATCACGACCATGTCTGGACCGCCCCCTTGCTGGTCCTCGTCGACCAGGAGACCTGGTCCGCGGCGGAGGAATTCGCCGCGGAGCTGCAGGACAATCGCGCCGCGATCGTCCTCGGCGCGCGGAGCGGCGGCGCCGGCTGCGGCCATACCGACGGCGGCACCCCGACGATCCTGACGCACAGCGGCGCCACGCTCGAATTGCCCGATTGCGTGCGGCTGCGCGCCGACGGCTCGAACGAGGTGCGCGGCATCGTTCCCGACGTGGTGGTCGGCCTGCGCCATTCCGACGGCAGCAGGCTGAAGGCGCAACTGCTGGCCGCGGCGCTGCCGACGGCGGTCGCGCGGGCGAGGGCGTTGCACGCCCGCATTCGCCGTGCCCATTGAGCCCCCTCCGCGATCCTTTCCTTGCATCCCTTGCCCGCGCCGATCATTCTGCCGCCGATGGTGCAGCCGCTCGACATGAACCTCGACGAATTGCGCGAGGCGCTGGCGCCTTTGCTGCCGGCCCATGCCGCCTTCGACGGCTGGAGCGAGGCGGCGGTCGCGATGGCTGCGGCCCAGCTCGGCGTGCCGGCCGAACGGGCGCGGCTCGCTTTCCCCGAGGGCGCCGTGCAGATGATCGATGCCTGGTTCGACGCGATCGACCAGGCGATGCTGCGCGCTTTCCCGGCCGAGCGGATCGCCGCGCTGAAGATCCGCGAGCGGATCCGCGACCTGATCCTGTTCCGCCTCGAAGCGATCGCGCCGCAGCGCGAGGCGCTCCGCCGCGCGCTCGCCATCCTCGCCGTGCCGCAGAATGCCCCAGCGGCGGCGCGGCTCGCCTGGCGCAGCGCCGACCGGATCTGGCGGCTCGCCGGCGATACCGTCACCGACTTCAACCATTATTCGAAGCGCGGCCTGCTGATCGGCGTCTATGCCTCGACCAGTCTGGTCTTCCTCGACGACGAAAGCGCCGGCCTCGCCGACACCCACGCCTTCCTGGATCGCCGGATCGGCGACGTGATGCGGATCGAGCAGGCCAAGGCGCGCTGGCGCAGCAGCGGCCGCTACCGCCCCTCGCTCAGCCGCTTCCTCGGCCGCCTGCGCTATCCGGCGGTCTAGGCTTTCTGCTCGTCATTCCCGCCTAAGCGGGAATCCAGGCGGCCTAAGCGACCTATCTCAACGCCGTTCTGGATTCCCGCTTTCGCGGGAATGACGGAGGACACCGCGACCCTTCCCCGCTATTGATAATCACTCGCATTACAATTAGGCCCTGCTTGTCCAGACCTCCTCGCGGGGACCCATGTTCGATTCTCTGTACCGCCTGACGCGGCATTTGCTCCCCCTCCTGGCTGCGTTCGCCTTCCTGGCACCGGCCGCAGCGCAGGCCGACGACAACCAGGTGCAGACCGCCTGGCGGCTGCTCGATTACATGTCGGTCGACTATCGCGGGGCGGTGCGGCCGGACGGCGCGATCATCAGCGCGAGCGAGTTTGCCGAGATGCGCGAATTCTCCGGCTCGGTCGCGCAGCGCATCGCCGCCCTCCCCGCCAATCCCCAGCGCGCGGCGCTCGTCGCCGAGGCGCAGCAATTCGCCGCCGCGGTGACTGCCCACGTTCCGCCCGACGAGATCGAGCGGCGCGCCCACGGCCTCGCCGGCCGGCTGCTCGGCGCCTATCCGGTCCCGCTCGCGCCCCAGCAGGTGCCCGACCTGCAGCGCGGCGCCCGCCTCTATGCCGAGAATTGCGCCGCCTGCCACGGCGCCACCGGTCATGCCGACACCGCGATGGCGCGGCAGCTCGATCCGCACCCGATCGCCTTCGCCGATCGCGACCGCGCCCGCC
>JAFAZM010000240.1 GCA_019239785.1 Sphingomonadaceae bacterium | reverse complement strand
TGGACCCGGCTATGCCGCGAACGCCTATGACACCAAGATGAAGGCGAATTACGATTCGTTTGTGAAGCAGTAGGTCGCGTCTCTCTTCTTGCTCGACGGAGCCACTCCGTCGTCACGGCCGATAGAGCTTGAAGCTCGGTCGAGGGCCGCGATAGCCCGCGGGCAGGGCCAACATTGTCCGCTGCTTGAAATCCGACCACCAGGTAGCGCCGTCGTACATAGTGATATGACCGGCTGGATTGCCTCCGGAATGGGGCTGGATCACCGCGATATCCCCTTTCTGCGCCGAGACTTCCGTCGCCGCGACCTCGGTGAATTCGTACTTCAGCAGATAGGGGCCGTATTCCCTGGCATTGAGCGGATGCGGATTGATTGACACGCCGCCCGCCTCGAGCCCGAGGCGAATAGCCTTGGCGCAATGGCCTTGCGATTTGGCCGCGACGTTGTCCCGCAGCCATTGCAGAGCGGCATCGACATCGAGCCCTGAGCCTCCGGTCGGCTTGACCGACGCGCTCGAGCTCGCGGTAGCAACCAGATTGGGCGATGTGCCGCCGGTGACGCCTCCGTCGAGCGCACGTACTGTTCGCCCCTGCGGATCCACTCGCCCGTCCGGCATCACAAGGCTCATCACCATGGTCTGAAACCGGCGAATCGCGTCGAGGGTCTTGGGGCCGATCGCACCATCCGCCTGCAACCGCGCCAGGCCCAGGCGCGCAATGTGCCGGTTCAGCAATTCCTGCACCGCGCGAACGTCTCCGACGCGATTGATGCCGCCTGCCCCGACCGAGCCTCCAAGAAAGGTCATTCCGCCCTCCCGATCCTCTCCCCAGCGGTGACCTCTCCGCGAGCTGGCGGCGTAATCGAAACCGCATCTCGCCCCTCTTCCGTCCTAGCATCGCCGGTCATCTGAAACTCGTATGTGAACCCACCCTGGCCTGCGCCGACCTCGATCCGCGTCACCTCCGCTCCGTTCATCTGCTTCTCCAGCAAGGCAATGGAAAGCTCGGGCAGCATGGTGTTGGTCAGGATCGCGTCGATCATGCGGCCGCCGGAGGCAACCTCGTTGCAGCGCGAGACGATGAGGTCGATCACCTCCGGCCCGTAACCCAGGGAGATGCCGTGATTGTCGGCGATCCGCCGGCGGATGCGGTCGAGCTGGAGCTTTACGATGCCGCCAAGCATCTCCGGGCTGAGCGGATAATAAGGCAGCACGATCAGGCGTCCGAGCAACGCCGGCGGGAAGACCTTGAGCAGCTCCGGCCGCAGCGCCGCGGCGAGCCCCTCGGCATCCGGCTTCATCTCCTCGTCGTCCGACAAAGTGGTGATGAGGTCGGTGCCGACGTTCGAGGTGAGCAGGATCAGCGTGTTCTTGAAGTCGATATGGCGCCCCTCGCTGTCGTCCATATAGCCCTTGTCGAACACCTGGAAGAACATCTCGTGAACGTCGGGATGGGCCTTCTCCACCTCGTCGAGCAGCACCACCGAATAAGGCCGGCGACGGACGGCTTCGGTGAGCACGCCCCCTTGGCCGTAACCGACATAGCCGGCGGGCGCCCCCTTGAGCGTCGAGACGGTATGCGCCTCCTGGAACTCGCTCATGTTGATCACGATCAGGCTGTCGTCGCCCGAGAACAGAAGCTCGGCCAAAGCGTGGGCCGTCTCGGTCTTGCCGACGCCCGAGGGGCCGCAAAGCATGAACACCCCCATCGGCTTGTTCGGGTTGTCGAGCTTGGCGCGGCTGGTCTGGATGCGCTTGGCGATCGCCTCCATCGCATGGTCCTGACCGACCACCCTTTTCTTCAGCTGATCGGAGATGGTAAGCACCGAGGCGATCTCGTCCTTCACCATCCTGCCGACGGGGATTCCGGTCCAGTCGCCTACCACCGACGCCACCGCGTCCCGGTCCACCACCCCGAACACCATCGGCGCGTCGCCCTGCACCGCCGCCATGTCGGCAATGGCTGCCTCGAGCGCCGCCTTCAGCTCCGTCTCCTTGTCCGGCGCACCCTCGCCGGCCGCCCCGCGCGCCTGGGCCAGGGCCGCCCGCGCCGCCGAGAGGCGCTCCAGCGCGGCCTTTTCCTGCTCCCATTTCTCCGTCACGGCGCCGACTTCGGCCCCGGCCGCCATGATTTCCTCCGCGACCTTCTCGAGCCGGTCGTCATTGCGATACTGGCCGCTCCTCTCGCGCGCGACGATGCCGCGCTCCACCTCGAGCAGTTCGAGGCGGCGGCGCCGATCCTCCACCGGAGCCGGCGTAGCGTGCTGCGACACCGCGACGCGCGCGCAGGCGGTGTCGAGCAGGCTGACCGCCTTGTCGGGAAGCTGGCGCGCCGGCACGTAGCGCTGGGACAGCTTCACCGCCGCCTCGACGGCCTCGTCGAGGACCACCACGTCATGATGCGCTTCCATGGCCGGCGCCACGGACCGGATCATGGCGACGGCCGTCCCGGTTTCGGGCTCGCCGACGCCGACCGTCTGGAACCGACGGGTGAGGGCCGGGTCCTTCTCGATATATTGCCGATATTCGGCCCAGGTCGTGGCGGCCATCGTTCGCAAGCGGCCCCGCGCCAGCGCGGGCTTCAGCAGATTGGCCGCATCGCCCGTGCCGGCCTGCCCCCCCGCGCCGATCAGGCTATGGGCTTCGTCGATGAACAATATGATCGGGGTCGCGCTCGCCTCGACCT
>JAFAZM010000277.1 GCA_019239785.1 Sphingomonadaceae bacterium | reverse complement strand
GTGGACCTATGGAAGGCAGGAAATCGTGACTCGGATCCTCGGCGTAAAGCCGCGCCTCCATCGCCCAGCCATCGATGCTCAGCTCGTCCTGCCGCTTCGGCAGCTTCTCGCCCGACGCCACCCACAGCTGCCATTCGACCAGATCCTGCCCGGTAATCTCCTCGGTCACCGGATGCTCGACCTGGAGGCGCGTGTTCATCTCCATGAACCAGATGCGGTCCGCCCTGAGGCCTGCCGAGGCGTCGGCGATGAACTCGACCGTGCCCGCGCCGACATAGTCGACCGCCTGCGCCGCCTTGACCGCCGCTGCGCAGACGGCCGCCCGCGTCGCCTCGTCCATGCCCGGCGCGGGGGCTTCCTCGATCACCTTCTGGTGCCGCCGCTGCAGCGAGCAGTCGCGCTCGAACAAGTGGACGACGTTGCCGTGCGTATCGCCGAACACCTGCACCTCGATGTGCCGCGGCCGCTCGATATATTTCTCGATCAGCACCCGGTCGTCGCCGAACGAGGCCGCCGCTTCGCGCTTGCACGAAGCAAGCATGTCCTGGAATTCGCCCGCCGCGTTGACCCGCCGCATCCCCTTCCCGCCGCCGCCGGCGACCGCCTTGATCAGCACCGGATAGCCGATCGCCTCCGCCTCGGCCTGCAGCCGCGCCGAATCCTGGTCCTCGCCGAGATAGCCGGGCGTGACGGGAACGCCCGCCTCCTGCATCAATTTCTTGGCGGCGTCCTTGAGACCCATGGCGCGGATCGAAGAAGCCTTCGGCCCCACCCAGACGAGCCCCGCCGCCTCCACGGCTTCGGCAAAGTCCGCATTCTCGGACAGGAAGCCGTAACCCGGGTGGATCGCCTCCGCGCCGCTCGCCTTGGCGGCGGCGATGATCCTGTCGCCAACGAGATAGCTCTCCCTCGCTGCCGACGGCCCGATATGCACCGCCTCGTCCGCCTCGCGCACATGCAGCGCATGCCGGTCGGCGTCCGAATAAACGGCGACGGTGCGCACCCCGAGCTTCCGCGCGGTCCGCACGATCCGACAGGCAATCTCCCCCCGGTTCGCGATGAGGAGGGACCGGATCATTGCAGCTCCTCCCCGGAACGGGGAGGGGGACCGCTCGAAGAGCGGTGGAGGGGGCCCCGCGTACGGCAGCGCTCAACGATGCCGGAAACCGCACCTTCCAAATTGCCGAACACCTCGGCGGCCGGAATACGCATCGTCTCGAAACCAAGTTCCGTCAGCGCGCGGTCCCGCAGTGCGTCGCGAGCTTGGCCCTCGACGCTATCGTGAGCGTCGCCATCAACTTCGATGGCTAGTCGCGCGGAGAGACATGCGAAATCCAGCGAGAACCTCCCTTGCGGGCACTGCTTCCGAAATCGGTAGCCGCCCGGATGCTGCTTCAGCGCCCACCACAGCAGCCGTTCGGCAGGACCCATCTCACGCCGCAGCAGACGCGCGCGCTTCACGGTCTTGATCGGCGCGCGCAACACGCGCGGGCCCCCTCCACCACGCTTCGCCGGGTCCCCCTCCCCGTTCCGGGGAGGCGCGGTGATGCCCCGCTCCACCATCACATCCTGAACAGGCCGAACTGCGCGCGCTCCGGGATTGGGGCGTTCAAGCAGGCGCTGAACGCCAATCCGAGGACGTCGCGGGTCTGGACCGGGTCGATGATGCCGTCGTCCCAGAGGCGGGCGGTGGCGTAATAGGGGTTGCCCTCGTCTTCGTAGCGCTGGCGGATGGGGGCCTTGAATGCTTCGGCCTGCTCCGGCGTCCAGCTGTCGGCGTCCTTGTGGACCGTCGCCAGCACGCTCGCCGCCTGCTCGCCGCCCATCACGCTGATCCGGCTGTTGGGCCAGGTGAACAGGAAGCGCGGGCCGTAGGCGCGGCCGTTCATGCCGTAATTGCCGGCCCCGAAGCTGCCGCCGATCAGCAATGTCACTTTCGGCACCTGCGCCGTCGCGACGGCGGTGACCAGCTTCGCGCCGTCCTTGGCGATGCCGCCGGCCTCATATTTGCCGCCGACCATGAAGCCGGAGATGTTCTGGAGGAACAGCAAGGGCGTGCGCCGCTGGCAGGCGAGCTCGACGAAATGGGCGCCCTTCAAGGCGCTCTCCGAGAAGAGGATGCCGTTGTTGGCGAGGATGGCGACGGGCATTCCCCAGATGCGGGCGAAGCCGCATACCAAAGTGGAGCCGTAGAGCGGCTTGAACTCGTGGAAATCGGATCCGTCGACGATCCGGCCGATCACCTCGTGCACGTCGTAGGGCGTGCGGACGTCGTCGGGGATGATGCCGTAGAGATCGTCCGGGTCGAGCTTGGGATCGACCGGCTCGGCGAGGTCAATATCGACGCGCTTGGTCGTGTTCAGCC
>JAFAZM010000226.1 GCA_019239785.1 Sphingomonadaceae bacterium | reverse complement strand
GACCGGGTCAACCGGGCGATCCTGGTCCGCCAGCTCGGCGATGCGGTCGAGGAATATGGCTTCGGCCAGCGCGACATGCTGTTCACGTCCTATGAGGGCTGGCACCAGAGCTTCGCCGGGCTTGCGCGCGACGTGCCCTTCCACAATCGCGCCGATTACGAATCCTACCTGACCCGCATCGCCCTCTATCCGCGGCTGAACGACCAGGCGCTGGCGATCACCGCCAATGCGGTGCGCGGCGGCTACGTCCTGCCCTGCTCCGTGCTCGGCGGCTACGAGCGGACGATTTCGGGCGTGATCGCGGCCGATCCCACCCAGTCGCGCTTCTACGAGCCGTTCGCCGGCGCCCGCCCGGCTTCGATCAACGAGGCGGATTGGGCGGCGCTGCAGGCGCGGGCGCGGACGGTCATCACGACGATCGTGAACCCGGCCTATCGGAAGCATCTCGATTTCTACACGCACGATTACCTGCCGCATTGCGCGCGCTCGGACAGCGTCTCGGCGCAGCCGCGCGGGGCCGCATGGTATGCGCTGCAGGTGCGCGAGCACACCACGACCAACCTCACCCCGCAGCAGATCCACGATATCGGCCTGCACGAGGTCGCCCGCATCCGCGCCGAGATGGAGCGGGTCGCGCACGATGCCGGCTTCCCGAGCCGCGAGGCCTATATCCAGGAGCTGCGCACCAATCCGGTCTATTATCCGGCCACTGCCGCGCAGCTGATCGCCGCCTCGGCCACCTTCAACAAGGAGGTGGATTATTGGCTGCCGCGCATGTTCGGCACCCTGCCGCGGCTCACCTTCTCGATCCGCGAAATCCCGGCCGAGACCGCCGAGGGCACGACCACCGCTTATTACAGCCAGGGCTCGCCCGAGGCCGGCATCGCCGGCACTTATTACGTCAACACCTCGCGGCTGAACCAGCGGCCGCTCTGGGAGATTCCGGCCCTGTCGCTGCACGAATCCGTGCCCGGCCACCATCTCCAGATCGCGCTCCAGCAGGAGATGGACATCGCGCCATTCCGCCGGAACTTCGTGAGCTTCACCGCCTTCACCGAAGGCTGGGCGCTCTATGCGGAGAGCCTCGGCGAGGAGATGGGCGTCTACAACACGCCCGCGCGGCGGATTGGCGAGCTTTCCTACCAGATGTGGCGCGCCTGCCGGCTCGTCGTCGACACCGGCATCCACGCCTTCGGCTGGGACAAGGCGCGCGCCGTCCAGTACATGCGCGACAATACCGCGCTCACCGACACCAATATCGAGGCGGAGGTGAACCGCTACATCTCCTGGCCGGGCCAGGCGCTCGGCTACATGATCGGGCGGCTGAAGATCATCGAATTGCGCCACCGGGCTGAGGCGGCGCTCGGCCCGCGCTTCGACCTCCGCCGCTTCCACGACGCGGTGCTTCGGAACGGCTCGGTGCCGCTCGACGTGCTCGAAAGCCAGATCGACGACTGGATCGCGGCGGAGCGGGCGCGCTCGTGAGAGCCGGCTGGCTGCTCGCCGCGGCGGCGCTGGCGGTGCCGCTGGCTGCGCACGAGCTGCCGCTTGGCGACGGCCGCGCCTCCGCGACGCCGCGCGCGGGCTATGTGATGACCTGCGGCGCCTTCATGGCCAACGCGCCCGGCGCCTTCCGCTCCGGCGACTGGATCGCCGGCGACCATTGGGATCCCGCCCGCAAGCCTGTGGTGGAGGGCGAGGTGAGCTGGCCGAACGCGCGGATCGAGGTCGCGGTCGAGGGCGAGCAAAGGATCGTCCGCGCCAACAACCTGCCGCGCCACCCGACCGGCGAGTTCCCGATCCGGCCGGGCACCCGCGCCTTCGACTACGACCGCAACCCCAACCATATCGGCGCGCAGGCGATCCTGCTGCGCCTGCCCGCTTCGCCGCAGCCGGCGGCGCGGCCGGGCTGCGTGCCGATGGGGATGATCGGCTTCGCACTGTCCGGCGTCGCGATCTTCAACGCCTTCGACGCCGGGGGCCGCGACGCGCCGGCGCACGAGATTCAGGACCGCTGCAACGGCCGTCCCGAGCGGTCCAGCCAATATCATTACCACAATTGGTCGCCCTGCCTGGCCGCGGCGGATGCGGACGCGCCGGTCGGCTGGATGCTCGACGGCTTCCCGATCCTCGGCCCGGTCGATGGGGCCCGCCATGAGATCGGGAATGCCGACCTCGACGAATGCCACGGCCGGGTCGGGCCGGTGCGGATCGACGGGCGGCTCGTCACCACCTATCATTACCGCTTCACCTTGGAATTCCCCTACACGATCGGCTGCTTCCGCGGCACGCCGGTGATGCTGCCGCATCGCGGCCCGCCGCCGGGACCGCCGCCGAGATTTTAGCGCCGCGGATCGTCCCCACGCTCCGTTCGCCCAGAGCTTGTCGAAGGGCTTCCCTGCTTGCAGCAGAAGGGAAAGGAGAGGGCTTCGACAGGCTCAGCCCGAACGGTGGGTTGGGGCGGCTGAAGCCTAACCGAAACTGAGCCGGCGCCAGAAGCGGCCGGCGCGGGCCTTGAGGCCGGGACGGGCGGCGGAGCGCTCGGGCAGCGGCATCCGCACGGGCTGCGCGGCCCTGGCGGTTGCCGCTTCCTCGGCATAGAGGCGCAGATTGTGCGGCCGGCTCGGCCGCAGCCGGTCGCGGCCGCGGATGATGTCCTCGGCAGCCTTCAGCGCGCGGACGAGGTCGTCCTCGCTGAACGGCTTCACCAGGCAGCCGAGCGCCAGATCGGGCATCGGGAAATCGGGCGCCTTGCCGGTGGTGAACAGGCACGGGATGCCAAGATCGTTCAATTTCGCCGCGACCGCGAAGCCGGTATTGCCGTGGGCGAGCTGGAGGTCGACCAAGGCGAGGTCCGGCCGCCGCGCCGCGACCGCGGCGAGCGCGCCGACCCGGTCCTCGGCGAGCGCGGTGACCGAATGGAGCGGGTTCAGCTCGATCAGATGCTTGAGCGTCTCGGCGAAGAGCGGCTCGTCCTCGACGATCAGGATGCTGAGCATGAACCGGCGCCTCCCCGCAACCGGCTC
>JAFAZM010000205.1 GCA_019239785.1 Sphingomonadaceae bacterium | reverse complement strand
CTGGGGACTGGGGACTGGGGACTGGGACTGGGACTGAGACTGGGAGGCGCGCTCAGCGGGTGTTGGCTGGGGTGACGCGGTCGAGGACGTTCCTCGGCTCTTCGAGGTCGACGGGGGCGTTGGCCTGGCCGTTGGCGCTTTCATGCTCGACCTGGTCCGCCCAGGCGTTGAACTCGTTCTCGGCGGCGGCGTGCTGGGGCGGGCCGCCGCAGGCCGAGGTCAGGACCGCCGCCGCCAGCGCGAGCCAGCGAAGACGCCGCCGTCCTGCTTTCGCCTGCGCCATTGCCGATACTCCCAACGCCTTGCACGATGTCCGAAGCTTAGACGGCGCGGGTCCGCCGGTGCCGCATGTGGAGGCCCGTGCGGGCAAGCGCCGTGCCCTTGCCGATATGCGACGACAGGAACGTCTCGTCCGATACGTCGCCGGAACGGAAAGGCGTTAACCTACGTTATATCAGGCAGTTGTAACGGAGTAGCTTCATGGCCGACGAGCGGGGGCCAATCCAGCGGATCGGCTGTCGGATCTCCGATCGGGTCGCCCACCTTTCGGCCGACCCGCTGGCGCAGATCGGCTTCATCCTGGTCTGCGTCGCCTGGTTCTGGGCCGGGCTCAACGTCAACATCCTCACCGCGGCACTGTCGATCATGGCGATCACGCTGACCCAGATGGTGCTGAACAGCCAGCGCGAGCGGGAGCGCGACGCGCACCGCCGCGACGTCGCGCTCCACGCCAAGCTCGACGAGCTGCTGATCGCCTCGCGCCGCGCCCGCGACGAGCTGGCCGGGATCGAGGAGCTGGAGGAGGAGGAGATCGAGGAGCTCAAGAACGGCGGCGCCGGCGCGGCGGCGAGCGTCCCTCCGGACGGCGCAGCCGGGCGGCGGCCGCGGCGCGGCAACGGACGGACGGCGGGCCGGACCGGCAGTCCGGCGCGCCGCCTCGAGAAAGGCGCCATTTCCTAATCCAGATTGTGGCCGGCCGGGGCCCGCGCTCCTAATCCCCTTCGGGGGCGGGGTGGAGACTGGCCATGCCGACCGACCTGCAAGCCTCCGCAAGCGCGCCGCCGGAGCGGCATCTCCGCCCGACGACGATCGAGCGCGCCTTCGAGCTGGCCCGCTCCGGCGAATGCCGGACGATGCCCGAGCTCAAGCACAGGCTGCGACGCGAGCAGATGGAATCGGTCGACATGCATCTGGGCGGGAAGCTGACCCGGACGCAACTGACGGAGCTGATGCTGAGGGCGGGGTAGGGGGATTGGGGACTGGGGACTGGGGGGACTGGGTTTCTATCCGGTCGGGCTGATCGGTAGGGTTGAGCCTGCTTTCTCCGTGTTCATGGGTCCCGGCCTTCGCCGGGATGACTTTCTCCATTTTCGCCGGCGGCGGCCAGGAGGGCTTCGAGGCGGGCGAGCTTGGCGCGGGTCGCGCGCAGGCTTTCCTCGACCAGGTCCGGCGGCATGCCGTCATAGCCGGGCCTGGCGCGGTGGCCGTTCTCGGCCTCGCGGAGCAGGCCGAGCAGGGTGTTGCGCTCGCGGCGCCAGCTTTCCACCTGCGCCGGGTCGGCGGGATCGCCATCGAAGGTCATAGGCAGGTCAGAACGCGTTAAGCGGCACTACGGTCCGGACCTTGCGGTCGCCCCGCCAGATTTCGACATGGTCGCCCCGTCCGCACGTCCTGGCCGCCAAAGCGGCGCGGCCGTCGTCCTCGGCGAGGATTTCCTCACGGCCCACCAGCTGCGCGCCGCGCAACGAATAGAGACGGTACAATGTCACGGCATTTCGCCTCCCCGACTCGGGCCAAGTCCAAGAGGATATTCGATACGGGGAAAAGAACATTAACCGAGATTATTCGGAGCGCAGGCGAGCGTGCCCTTCTTCCGGGCGGCGCTCCTCCTTGGGACAGGGCAATCGCAGATGCCACGGTTTGACTCCTAAGCCCGTTCGGGCTGAGCCTGTCGAAGCCCTTTCCTTCCTTGCAGCAGAAGAAAAAGGAAGTCCTTCGACGGGCTCAGGACGAAGGTTGGAGCGGTTCGAGCCCGATACAGGCGGGTCCGGGGAAGGGGCGATCGGTCAGGCCGCGGCGGGCCGGCCTCCCGGTCGGACCAGGCTCGCCACGCCTTGCGGGCGCCGCGCTGGACCGCCCAGCCGATCGCGAAGGTCAAAGCGAGCGGCGCCGCGACCCGAATCGTCTTCTCGGCGAGGCTGCCGAGGATGGCGCCCTTGACGCCGCTGTCCCCGTCCCGCCGGTCGATCGCGGCGCCGACGACGGCGCCAAGCCAGTTGCTCATGGACTTCTCCTTCGCCGGTTGAAAAGCGCGAGCCGCGGGCGGTTCCATTGCACGCATGTGTCGCGCAAAGCACTGATCCGGAACGCGAAAAAATATTTAATTCGGGCCGATTGATGCCTGCGCGGCAGCGGCTATTGTGGACGAAATCAATGCTTCGAATTGCGCCCGCGGCAGATCGCCAGCGGGCTTTTTGATTCCGGCGGCGAGAACGGGCCGCGCCAGGGATGGCGCGATGAGCCCGGTTCGAACGCAGGCCGGACCCGCCGCGCCCCCCGACTGCCGTCGTGTCGCCCTCTCCCAGCGCGACCTGGCCGGCGCGTGCGCGGCGGGATTTCCGCAGCCGATCGCCCCGCCCCCGGGTCTTCCGGCGGCGTGCCGCGGCGCCATCCCTCAACAAGCGAAGGAGCTGAACCATGTACATTACCGACACCCAATTGGCGGCCAGCGACGGCAGCAGCCTGGTCGGATTCTCCCGGCCGAGCCCCGGCGTGCTCCGCACCGTCCAGGACAAGCTGCGCGAGTTCATCTCGGTCAAGGATTACGGCGCGGTCGGCGACGATTCCACCGACGATTCCGCGGCGATCCAGGCGGCGGTCAACGCCGCGCTTGCAGCGGGCAAGGGCCTCTACGTACCGGCCGGCGTCTATCGCTGCTACAGCATGATCACGATCAGCAGCACCGCGTGGAACAGCTCGGTCTTCGGGCTTGGAAACTTTGCGCCGGGCATCTGGATCCGCGGCGACGGCTCGGCCGCGACCATTTTCAAGAGCTACGTCCACACGTCGGGCGAGAACTTCCTGTTCAAGATCGAGAGCGGCAACGACCATAGCAGCTTCAAGGCGCTGCTCGGCGTCGTGATGGAAGGGCTCACGATCGACAAAGGCAGTTCGACGGGGACCGGCGGCATCAATCTCCGCTCCTGCTACGACGTCCATCTGCGCCAGATGAACATTTACAATTTCGATGGCGACGGCATCAACATCGAGTGCGAGAATGGCGACGTCGACAGCTCCAACTATATCAAGCTGGAGCAGGTGCAGATCCTGAATTGCCTCGGCTGGGGCATCGACTGCAAGCCGGCCTCGGGCCACAACGAAGTCAGCTTCCTCGGCCTCGAGCAAGTCTGGGTGCAGTCCTGCGGAACCGCGGCATCGATCTCGAGCACGCCGGGCAGCGGCGGCATGCGCTGGAAGGGCCAGGTGCTGGTGATCGAGAACAGCGCGTTCAGCCTTTGCGAGAATGTCGGGCTCTATCTGCCGTCGGAAAGCGGCGGCCCGGCCAATGCGACGCTGATCAACACCACGTTCGAGAACAACAGGAAGCGCAGCCTGCTGGTGAATTCCTGCTTCAACTTCGTCGGCCGCAACCTGCAGATGTACAATGGCGGCAGCGCCAACGTCGCCCAGGTCGGCATGGAGTTCGACGGGAGCGCCGGCGTGCTCCAGTGCGTCGACATCGACGGCGTCTTCGTCCGCGCGACCGCTGACAACAATGCCTATACCGCGTTCAAGGTCACCAAGGCCTTCTCGACCGAGGCCAACAGGGTGCGGATCCGCAACGTCGTCTGGCACAATTTCGGCTATTCGGGGCAGGTCCGCTTCGCCGGCGACGGCATCGAATATGACGGCATCCCGTTCGAAGCCGGGCTCTCCTTCTCGGGCAGCACCGTCACGCTGGCGCCGACGCTGCGCGGCAACCGGGTGCCCTATCGGCTCGCTTTCGATGCGGGCGCCGGGGGCGGCACCGTCGAGACCGGCGAATGGGTGACTTATCGCGTCAGCGACGCGGGCCTCAGCGCCAGCGCCTCGGGGCTGAGCAACGGCCTCTACAATGTCTATCTGTACGATCATGAGAACGTGCCGACGCTGGAGCTGTCCACCGACGCGACCACGACCGACCAGAGCGGCTATCGGGTGCGCAGCGGCCATGCCAGCCACGTCTATATGGGCCGGGCGGCGGTGGTCGGGGGCGCGCTGGCGACCGGCGCCGCGGCCAACTTCTGCAACCCGCTCTGGCATCCGAGCCTCGGCTATCTGTGGACCGACAGCGCCGGCAAGGTGCGCGTGAACACCAGCGAGCCGACCTCCGACACCAACGGGACCGTCGTCGGCACGCAGAGTTGAGCCGGCCGCCTCTCCTCCTCCGCGCGGGGAGGAGAGGCACGCTCCCCTCTCTTGTCTTTCCGTCCTCCTCTCCGCTTGGGCGGGGATCTGCCCGGGAGCGCAGGCCATGGCCGCAACACGACCGAAGCGGCGCGCGCCGGCGCGCGCCGCAGCGAAGCCGGAAACGGCGGCGCGGGCGACCGCCGCCCGCGATGCGATCGCGCTCGCCTTCGACGAGATCGGCGGCGTCTCGGCGCTGGCCGAGTGGGTTAAGGCGAGCGAGGAGAACAAGAAGGCCTTCTACACGAATCTCTACCCCAAGCTGATCGCGCTGCAGGCGGCCGGCGGCGAGGCGGAGCAGCCGGCGATCACGGAGATCAGGAGGACCATTGTCTACCCCTGATTCTACCCTCGATTTGAAGACCGCCGGGGTGTTCGTGCCTCTGCTCGCGCCGGCCCGCTACAAGGGCGCCTGGGGCGGGCGCGGCTCCGGCAAGTCGCATTTCTTCGCCGAGAAACTGATCGACGACAGCTACTGCGAGCGCGGCCTGCTCAGCGTCTGCATCCGCGAGGTGCAGAGCTCGCTGAGGGACAGCGCCAAACGGCTGATCGAGGCGAAGCTCGCACAGTACAAGCTCGGCGAGGCCCATGGCTTCAAGATCTATCGTGAGGCGATCCGCACGCCGGGCGATGGCATCATCATCTTCCAGGGCATGCAGGACCATAATGCGGAGAGCATCAAGTCGCTCGAGGGGTTCGGCCGGGCCTGGGTCGAGGAGGCGCAGGCGCTGTCGCCGCGCAGCCTGGCCTTGCTGCGGCCGACGATCCGGGCGCCGGGCTCGGAGCTCTGGTTCGCCTGGAACCCGCGGCACCGGACCGATCCGGTCGACGCGATGCTGCGCGGGCCGCAGCTGCCGACCGGGGCGGTGGTGGTGCGGGCGAACTGGTCGGACAATAAGTGGTTCACCGCCGAGCTCGAGCAGGAGCGGCTGGATTGCCTGCGGATGAGCCCCGACCAGTACGACCATGTGTGGGAGGGCGGCTATGCCCGCTCGGTCGCCGGCGCCTATTATGCGGCCCAGCTCGCCGAGGCGCGGGAAAGCGGGCGGATCGGGCGGGTGCGGGCGGACCCGCTGATGACCCTGCGCGCGATCTTCGACATCGGCGGCACCGGCGCCAAGGCGGACGCGGCCGCGATCTGGATCGCGCAATATGTGGGCCGCGAGATAAGATGGCTCGATTATTACGAGGCGCAGGGGCAGCCGCTGGCGACCCACGTCGCCTGGCTGCGCGCCAACGGCTATGGCGCCGCGCTCTGCGTGCTGCCGCACGACGGCGCGACCGCGGACCGGGTGCACGACGCCTCCTATGAGAGCGCGCTGCGCCAGGCGGGCTTCGCAGTGCAGGTGATCCGCAACCAGGGCAAGGGCGCGGCGAACTTCCGGATCGAGGCGGCGCGGCGGCTGTTCCCGAACATGTGGTTCGACGAGGCGAAATGCGCCGCCGGGCTGGAGGCGCTCGGCGCCTATCACGAGCGAAGGGACGAAGCGCGCGGGATCGGGCTGGGGCCGGCGCACGACTGGGCCAGCCACGCGGCCGACGCCTTCGGGCTGGGCGCGGTCGCCTATCAGCGGCCCCGCGAGCCGAAGCCGGTGCGGGACCGGCCGATCATCGAGGGAGGATGGATGGGGTGAGCGAAAAATGTTTCCCGCCATCGTCAACAGCAGCAAACTCCGTGGGGACTCCACAATGGGCAGAGTAAGGGGCAGACTGGCGTCTCTCTTCCAAGCTGAGATCAATCATGCCCTTTGCGGACGGAAAGCTGTCAGAAGACGAAGTTGCGAGGATCGATGCCAATCTTCAGAGACTCTGGAGCATGGCAGGAGGGCGGCAGCCCTGCCCCAAGTGTGGCTTCGGACCCTATTTCATTATCCCACAGTTAAATGGCAATCGTTCGGACACGCTGAACCCGAGCGATCCGCATTGGCGCTTTCCCACAGTCATGGTTACCTGCCAACGCTGCGGCTATCTCGACCAATATCTTGCGTCCAATCTCGGCATCCAGTGGCTATTGCCACCGCTCCAACCGCCCCCTCTAGTACAGCTGAATCCCTTTCTCAGGCACGACACCGGGGAGGGTCACGATGGCTAGTACCCCGCCGGGATCAGCATCGCCTCCGCGCTCGCCTAGGGGAGGCACCAGTGGCTTTAATCGAAAGCCGGGCGTCCGCGAGATGAAGGAGTTTCCTGTAACCTCAAGAGAACTATGGACTCTCGGTGGACTGCAGTTTGGTTCGGCTGCCTCCCTGGGATTCTGTGGATGGTTGGCCGGGTTTTGGGTGAACGCCAAACAGACGATCGCATTTGCAGATCCGCACACGTCGCCACAAATCATGGGCCAGTGGCAAGGCTACGCTGACATGGCCTTTTACGGCGTTGTTGGTTCGGGTCTCCTCGGACTGTTCTTGATCTTCCTCACAGGAATGAATGTCAGGGGTATCATTAAGGATACGACCCACTTGTAACATGATCCCGTCGACACCCCTGGCCCTCCAGTGATGATCACATTCATTTCGAAAAATTAGAAAGTGTCTAGCCGGTTCGACAAGGCTCGGCGCTGGAAGGGTGTATGGGATGAGCCGCGAGTCGAATGCCGAAATTACTGCCACTGAAGACGAGCTTCAGGGCGACGCCCTCCTCGCCCGCGCCCGCAAGGAATTCGCGCGCTGCCGCGACGCGTGGCGGCAGAATCAGGAGGAGGCGCGGGAGGATCTGCGCTTCGCCCGGCTCGGCGACCAATGGCCGGCGGCGATGGCGCTGCAGCGGAAGATCGAGAACCGGCCGTGCCTCACCTTCAACAAGATGCCGGCCTTCATCCGCCAGGTCGTCAACGACGCGCGGCAGAACAAGCCGAGCGTCAAGGTCCACCCGCAGGACAGCGGCGCCGACAAGAGGGTGGCGGAGATTTTCGACGGCCTGATCCGCAATATCGAGACCGCGTCCGACGCGGACGTCGCCACCGACACCGCGATCGAGCATGCGGTGGGGCAGGGGTTCGGCTTCTGGCGCTACAACCTGGTCTATGCCTCGGACGACGCGTTCGAGAAGGACATCGTCGTCGAGCGGGTGGCGAACCCGTTCACAATCTACGGCGACCCGCGCTCGACCGCGGCGGACAGCTCGGACTGGGACGTGGCGTTCATCGTCACCACGCTCGGCAAGGACGAGTTCGAGCGTGAATATCCGGACGCCGAGAAGGTCGACTGGGACCATGATTTCCGGGACTGCCCGGACTGGCTCGACGGCGAGGACGTCACCGTCGCCGAATATTGGACGCGTGAGAAGGTGCGGAGCGCGATCGTCGCGCTCTCGGACGGCACGGTCGAGCGGCTCGAGGAGGTCGAGCGGCGGGCGGAGGAGCTGCTCGCCGCCGGGATCGGGATCGTCGGGGCGCCGCGCGAGACCGAGAGCTGGAAGGTGACCCAGCGCATCATCTCCGGCGCCGAGATATTGAAGACGGTCGACTGGGCCGGGAAATATATCCCGATCGTGCCGGTCTATGGCGACGAGGTGATCGACGAGGACGGCAAGCGCTGGTTCCGCTCGCTGATCCGCGACGCCAAGGCCGCGCAGCAGATGTTCAACTATTGGCGGACGACGACCACCGAGCTGGTGGCGCTCGCGCCCAAGGCGCCCTGGATCGGCGAGGAAGGCGCGTTCGACGCCGACCGCAATTGGGAGAGCGCGAACAGCACCAGCCACGCCAAGCTCGAATATGCGAAGGGTTCGCCGCCCCCGCAGCGCCAGCCTTTCTCGGGCGTGCCGGCGGGCGCGCTGCAGGAGGCGATGAACGCGAGCGACGACATGAAGGCGATCACCGGCATCTACGATGCCAGCCTCGGCGCGCGCAGCAACGAGACCAGCGGCCGGGCGATCCTGGCGCGGCAGCGCGAGGGCGACGTCTCCACCTTCCATTTCATCGACAATCTCAGCCGCGCGATCCGCCATGGCGGGCGCATCCTGCTCGACCTGATCCCGAAGGTGTACGGGACCGAGCGGATCGTGCGGATCCTGGGCGAGGACCTGGCGCCGGCGGCGGTCAAGGTCGCGCCGACCGGGCAGCCGGTGACCGAGCAGACGGACGAGGCCGGGCGGATCGTCTCGCGCATCTACGATCTCGGCGCCGGCAAGTACGATCTCACCGTCTCGTCGGGGCCGTCGTTCACGACGCGCCGCGAGGAGGCGGCGCTGCAGATGGAGGCGTTCATACAGAAGGTGCCGCAGGCGGCGCCCTTGATCGGCGATCTCTATGCCGAAGCGCTGGACTGGCCGCTTGCCGACCGGATCGGCGAGCGGCTGAAGCTGCTGCTGCCGCCGCAGCTCCAGGAGGGCGGCGGCCCGCCGCTGGTGCCGCCGCAACTGCTGCAGCAGATCCAGCAGGGCATGCAGGTGATCCAGCAGCAGGGGCAGCAGTTGCAGCAGGCGCAGCAGCGGATCCACGCGCTGGAGCAGGGGGCGGCGCTGAAGGGGCGGGAGCTGGAGCTCAAGGCGCGGTCGCTGGAGATCAAGGGGTTCGAGGCGGAGACGGCGCGGATCGAGGCGGAGCGGGGGACGCTCGCGAAGGTGGCCGCCGTGGCGCCGGGGGTTGAGTTGGCGGCAAGGGCGGCAGGCCAGGGCTAGTCGTCCGCGGGCAGGCCCCGAAGGCAATAGTTGCCGATGGTACCAGAGCATCATCGCCCCGCTCGTACAGGGGCGGCCCCATCAAATTGCCAGACCAGGAGGAATGAGCGATGCCACAGAATTGGTGGGAATTGTATCCGGAGGTACTGCCGCAGCCGGCCGTGGGGTCGATGCCGATGCCCGGCCCAGCGTTCCCGAACGTGCCGATCAATCCTACCGGCGAGCAGAGCGGCCCCGTCGATTCCTTCTATCTCTCGGGGTACCCAACTTCGAACCCCACCTCCGGTCAGCGCCTTTTCTCGAGCGACGGCTATGTACCTAACGTTGATCGCGATATGGCAATCCATCAGGCGGGAGCCGCGATCCGGCGCGGCGCGGACCTCAACGCTATACGCGCGCGGCTGAACCAGATCGGCGTCGATGCCGATCTCGAACCGCCGGACCACTTTTCCGATTTGATTCCCGCTGGCCGACCAGCCCTCCAGCTGGAGCAAGGTCCCGATAGCGGAAGCGGCATCCCGGAGAACGTGACGGCGTTTCGCAATTTCAAGTCTCCAGCCGGGGACAAGGCCTATCGTCCGCCAATGTTGGAGCAAGCGGCGCTCATAAACAGCGCACCCCGCCGTGGTGATGCTCAACATGGAGGTCGGGCGCGTTCGCAGTCATTCGCTGCCGATCAGGGAAGTCCCGGAATAAATGGATATGGCTATGTGCCTCCCCCAAGCGATGCCAATCTGCTCAGGAGATTTCTTTACGCCGAGCTTTCCAGTTCGGACAATTGGCGGGACATGCCGGCAGCCGCGTGGACTGCGATAAACCGCATCAGGCCCAACGGGAATTGGCCGCGTTATAGGACGATGGATACGATCGGGACCTCACTGACCGAGGTCCTGAACAAACGTGCTCGTAACGGAACGCCGCAATATTCGTGGCTGCCATCCGGCGGCATTGGAGCGCCAGGAGGAAGCCTAAGATGGCAGGAGTCGGCACATCCGGAAAGGTTAACGGGAAATGCGCGACAGGCTTGGCTGTGGGCTGGCTATGTGGCGGACCGCGTACTCGGCGGAACCATGCGGGATCCGACCGGCGGCGCCACCTATTTCCACAACCGCTCGGTTGGCGTCCCACCAAAGGTCGATGGCTGGTTCGGGAGGTCGACCACCATCACACCCTCCCCGTATCGCAGTCCAAACGGTCAAAACTTTTTCTATCGACACGTGGAAGATCCACTCCGACCCACTCAATCGAGCCCGCCGCGGCGAGGCGGGATAGGCGCGGCAAGAGGCGTCGTACAGCCTTCGATACTCGGCTGGCTGGGAGGCATGGGCCAATAGATATCTATAGCGCGCGGGTCCAAAATCGGTTAGGATGTTCCCTA
>JAFAZM010000376.1 GCA_019239785.1 Sphingomonadaceae bacterium | reverse complement strand
TATAATATCCGCGCGATAGAGGCGGCCGTGGCCAAGCCCTATGCCGAGGGCGTGCTCGACGAGCGGCAATTGTTCATGGCGCTGATGAGCGGCACCCAGGCGCGCGCCCAGCAATATTTCTTCTTCGCCGAGCGCAAGGCCGCCAAGATCGAAGGCCTGCCCGAGGACACCAGGCCGCGCGACATAAGGAAGGTCGGCGTGACCGGCGCCGGCACGATGGGCGGCGGCATCTCGATGAACTTCCTCTCCGCCGGCATCCCGGTCACCATCGTCGAGATGGCGCAGGAGGCGCTCGACCGCGGCACCGGCGTGATGCGCAGGAATTACGAGGCGAGCGCCGCCAAGGGCCGGATCACGCAGGACCAGGTCGAGCAGGCAATGGGGGCGATCACCCCGACGCTCGCGCTCGAGGACCTCGCCGATTGCGACCTGATCATCGAGGCGGTGTTCGAGAATATGGAGGTGAAGAAGGAGATTTTCGGCAAGCTCGACAAGATCGCGAAGCCGGGCGCGATCCTCGCCTCCAACACCTCCTATCTCAACGTGGACGAGATCGCGGCGAGCACCTCGCGGCCGGAGGACGTGCTCGGCCTGCATTTCTTCTCGCCGGCCAATGTGATGAAGCTGCTGGAGGTGGTGCGCGGCGCCAAGACCGCGCCCGACGTGCTGGTCACCGCGATGCAGCTCGCCAAGAGGATCAAAAAGGTCGCGGTGGTGGCCGGCGTCTGCCACGGCTTCATCGGCAACCGCATGCTGATGCCGCGCCAGGTCGAGGCGATGAAGCTGCTGCTCGAAGGCGCGACGCCGCAGCAGATCGACAAGGTCCATGTCGAGTTCGGCATGCCGATGGGGCCGTTCCAGATGTCGGACCTGGCCGGCGTCGACATCGGCTGGCACCGCGACCCGAACCGGATCGAAAGCCTCCGCGACGCGCTCTGCGCGGAAGGGCGCTGGGGGCAGAAGAAGGGCGCCGGCTTCTATGATTATGACGAGAAGCGCACCCCTTCGCCCTCCCCGCGCGTCGCCGAGATCATCGACGAGTTCCGCGCCAGGACCGGGACGCCGCAGCATCAGGTGACCGACGAGGAGATCGTCGAGCGCACGCTCTATCCGATGGTCAACGAGGGCGCGAAGATCCTCGAGGAAGGCATGGCCCAGCGCGCCTCCGACATCGATGTGGTCTGGGTCTACGGCTATGGCTGGCCAGTCTATCGCGGCGGGCCGATGTTCTGGGCCGGCACCGAAGGGCTGGCGAAGATCGTTGCCGGACTGGAGAAGCATGGCTTCGAAGTGTCGGCGCTGCTGCGGGAGAAGGCCGAGAAGGGGGAAAGGTTCTAGTCTCTCAATTCCTGGCTCTCTCCTTTGCCCCTCTCCCCTTGTGGGAGAGGGTTGCGCAGTCTTAGTGAGCGTAGCGAACTTAGACGAAGCTGGGTGAGGGGTAGCGCTGCCGCAGGCAGCGCGCGAAGCTTCGCTTCGCAAGACCCTCACCCTGCCCTCTCCCGCAGGCGGGAGAGGGTAAGAGGGAGCCACCATGACCGAACGCAGCGCCATCCAGACCGCTGCCGCCATCGCCCGCGGCGAGACCAGCGCCCGGGCCGAGACCGAGGCGGCGATCGCGCGGATCGAGGCGCGGGACGGGGCGATCAATGCGGTGGTCGTGCGCGACTTCGATCGCGCCCGCACCGCCGCCGAGGCCGCCGATGCAGCAGTCGGGCGGGGCGAGCGGCGGCCTTTGCTCGGCGTGCCGATGACGGTGAAGGAGGCCTTCGACGTCGCCGGCCTGCCGACCTGCTGGGGCTTCGAGGCGCATCGGGACAATATCGCGCAGGAAGACGCGGTCGCGGTGCGGCGGCTGAAGGCGGCCGGCGCGATCATCCTCGGCAAGACCAACGTGCCGGTCGGGCTCGGCGATCACCAGTCGGTCAACCCGGTCTACGGCCGCACCCTCCATCCGCGCGATCCGGCCCGAACGCCGGGCGGCTCCTCGGGCGGCGCTGCGGCGGCGGTGGCGAGCGGGATGGTGCCGCTGGAGGTCGGCTCGGACGTCGGCGGCTCGATCCGGGTGCCGGCCGCGTTCAACGGCATCTGGGGCCACAAGCCGACGATCGGGGCGCTCTCGATGGACGGCCATTGCCTGCCGGGCACCGACGGCCATGCCCCGCCGATGTGGGCGATCGGGCCGCTGGCGCGCGATCCCGACGATCTGGCGCTGGCGCTCGACCTGCTCGCCGACCGGCCGCTGCCGCCGGCGCCGGCGCGGGATCCGGGCCAACGGCGCATCCTGCTGATGGGGACCCACCCCTTCGCCGCCATCGCCACCCCGGTCGCTGAGGCTCTGGAGCGGATCGGCGCCGCCTTCGAAGCGGCCGGCGCCGAGGTCGAGCGCGACCTCGAGCTGCTTCCCGATCTTTCCGAGCAGTTCGGCCATTACATGCCGTTGCTGATGACCCCGTTCACCCGCGCCGAGCCGATCCCCGGCTACGAGCCGCCGACGCTCGAGCAGTGGTTCGCATTGCTCGATGCGCAGGCGCGGGCGGTGCGGGAGTGGAACCGGTTGCTCGCGGACTATGACGCGCTGATCGCGCCCGCTTTCGGCGTCACCGCCTTCCCGCACGACGACCGGCCGCCGACCGAACGGACGCTGGAGGTCGGCGGCGCGGAGGCGCGCTACGGCCTGCAGCTCGCCTTCCCCGCTTTGGCCGCACTCCCCGGCCTGCCGGCGACCGTGCTGCCGGCTGGCAGCGACCCCGACGGCCTGCCGATCGGCGTCCAGGTGATCGCCGCCCAATGGCAGGATCATAAGGCGATCGCGATCGCGCGCGCGGCGCATGCGTTGCTGCAGACATGAGGCACGCAGCCACCTTCCTGCTCGCTTTGCTGCTCGCGGCCTGCAACCGCGCGCCGGCCTACGATCCCGCCGCCGAGGAAGCCGCGATCCGGCATGTCATCGCCGACATGGAGGCGGCGTGGAACCGGGGCG
>JAFAZM010000372.1 GCA_019239785.1 Sphingomonadaceae bacterium | reverse complement strand
GCGACGACCGGGCCGTTGCGGGCGAGATTGTCGATATTGGTGATGCCCTGGCCGCCGCGATTGGTGCGGCGATATTCATAGGCGGAGCTGCGCTTGCCGTAGCCGTTGGCGCAGACGGTGAGGATGAACTCCTCGGCCGCGGCGAACTCGGCCATCCGCTCGTCGCTCAGCTTCTGCTCGGGCTCAGGCTGTCCCTCGCGCCGCTCCTTCCAGGGTGCGGCGCGGAGATAGTCTTCACGCTCCTGCGGGCTTGCCGCAAAGCCCTTCAGGATCGACAGGGAGATCACCTCGTCACCGCCCTTGAGGGTGATGCCGCGCACGCCGGTCGAGGTGCGGCTCTGGAACTCGCGCACGTCGGTGGCCGGGAAGCGGATCGCCTTGCCCTGGCGGGTGGCGAGCAGGACGTCGTCCTCCTCGGTCAGCAGGGCGACGCCGATCAACTTGTCGTTCTCGCCATGCTGGGCGACGCTGTCGTCGAAGCGGATCGCGAACTTGCCGTTGGACGGGATGTTGGTGAAGGCGTCCATCGAGTTGCGCCGTACGCCACCAAGCGCGGTCGCGAAGACGACGTGGAGCTTGCTCCATTCATTCTCGTCCTCGGGCAAAGGCAGGACGGTCGAGATCGTCTCGCCCTCGGCGAGCGGCAGCAGGTTGACCATCGGCCGGCCCCGGGCCTGGGGCGCGCCTTCGGGCAGCCGCCAGACCTTCAGCCGGTAGACCTTGCCGTGGGTCGAGAAGAACAGGACCGGATTGTGGGTCGAGGTCACGAAGAGCTCGGTGACCGCATCCTCGTCCTTGGTCCCCATGCCGGCACGGCCCTTGCCGCCGCGGGCCTGGGTGCGGAAGGTCTCGAGCGGGGTGCGCTTGATATAGCCGCCGAGGGTCACGGTCACGACCATGTCCTCGCGCTCGATCAGATCCTCGTCCTCGATCCCATCCGCGGCCGGCGCGATCTCGCTGACCCGCGGCGTGGCATAGGCGGTCGCGATCTCGTCGAACTCCTCGCGCATCACCGCGTAGAGCTTCACCCGGTCGCCGAGGATCTCGAGCAGGCCCTGGATCGAGGTGGCGAGCGTGCGCAGCTCACCGGCGATCTCGTCGCGGCCGAGCGCGGTGAGGCGGTGCAGGCGCAGCTCGAGGATCGCGCGCACCTGCGCGTCGCTGAGATGGTAGGTGTCACCGCTGATCTTGGTCTCCACCGCCTCGACCAGGGCGATGTAGGGCGCGATCTCGGCGATCGGCCAGGCGCGGGCGAGCAGGGCGGCGCGGGCCTCGGCCGGCGAGGCCGAGCCGCGGATGATCCGCACCACCTCGTCGAGATTGGTGACCGCGATGACCAGGCCCAGCAAGAGATGGGCGCGCTCGCGGGCCTTGGCGAGCTCGTATTTCGAGCGCCGGGTGATCACTTCCTCGCGGAAGCGGACGAAGCTCTCGATGATGTCCTTGAGGTTCAGCGTCTCCGGCCGGCCGCCGCGGATCGCGAGCATGTTGGCCGGGAAGGAGGATTGTGCCGGCGTGTGCCGCCAGAGCTGGTTGAGCACGACGTCCGGGGTCGCATCGCGCTTGAGGTCGATGACGACGCGCACGCCCTCGCGGTTCGATTCGTCGCGTATGTCGGCGACGCCTTCGACCCGCTTGTCCTTGGCGGCTTCGGCGATCTTCTCGACCAGGCCGTTCTTGCCGACCTGATAGGGGATCGAGGTCAGCACGATCGAGCGACGGTCGCCGCGGCCCTCCTCGATCACGTGGCGCGAGCGCATCAGGATCGAGCCGCGCCCGGTCTGGTAGGCGCTGCGCGCGCCGGCCTGGCCGAGGATGAGCGGCGCGGTCGGGAAATCGGGGGCGGGGATGATCTCGATCAGCTGCTCCACGCTGATCGAGGGATCGTCCATATAGGCTTTGCAGGCGGCGATCACCTCGCCGAGATTGTGCGGCGGGATGTTGGTCGCCATGCCGACCGCGATGCCGCCGGCGCCGTTGACGAGCAGGTTGGGGAAGCGCGCCGGCAGCACCTGCGGCTCGTCGCGCGAGCCGTCATAATTGGGGGTGAAGTCGACCGTGTCCTTGTCGAGGTCCTCGAGCAGGGTCATCGCGACCTTGGCGAGCCGCGCCTCGGTGTACCGCATCGAGGCGGGCGGATCGGGGTCCATCGACCCGAAATTGCCCTGGCCGTCGATCAAAGGCACGCGCATCGACCAGCTCTGCGTCATCCGCGCGAGCGCGTCATAGATCGCGGCGTCGCCGTGCGGGTGGTAATTGCCCATCACGTCGCCGACGATCTTGGCCGACTTGCGGTAGGCCCGGCCCGGCACGAAGCCGCCTTCCTGGCTGGCATAGAGGATGCGGCGATGCACCGGCTTCAGCCCGTCGCGCACGTCCGGCAGCGCGCGGGCGACGATCACGCTCATCGCGTAATCGAGATAGGAGGTCTTCATCTCCTCGACGATGGAGATGGGGGAGATATCGCTCGGTTCGATGGTCGGCGGGGCGCTGGCCAATGGAGATTCCTGATCTGTCTGAGTGGAGCGCCGGAGCGCCTTCGATTATGATGACCGCCCTAGCGGATGGAGACCGCCAAGGCCACCCCGCGCGCACGCGCGCGCACGCACGCACGCGAGGCAAGTCCTTAGATAGGGAGGATTTCCGATAGCGCCACCCCAAAGCCCAAGCATCGCATCGGCTTAGGCACAGGGCAGTTCAAGGGGCGTTCAGCGGGCTTGCCCTAGCAAGCGGCCCGCCATGCCGCTAAAGGCACGGCCCGACCGCCCTTGAGGGCCGGATTCGCTTGGTGGAGGCGTATTTCATGAAGCTCGTGAGGGCCGCGACCGCGTTGTTGCTGGTGGTCGGAGCGGCATCCCTGTCCGCACAGCAGCCGGGCCGGCCGCTGACCTTGAGCCGCGAGGAGCAGGCGGCGATCGCCGCGCTGCAGACCGCCGCCGCGAGCCCGGACCGGGCCGCTCAGGATGCTGCGCTAGCCGCCGCGCGCACCGCCGCCCGCGGCGCCGACGCGCGCTACGCCATCGCCCATTACCAGCTCGAAATCTCCCGCGCGCGCGGCGATTATGCGGCGCAGGCGCAGGCGGTCGACGCCATCGTCGACAGCGGCCTCGCCACGCCCGAGGAATTGCCCAGCCTGCTCGCGAACCAATTGTCGCGCGCCTATTCGGCCAACGACATGGCCCGGGTCGAGCGGCTGATGGCGCGGACCGTCGAGCTGCAGCCGAACAATGTCGCGGCGCTCGCCGATTACGCCCAGTACAAGTCGCGGGTGCGCAGCCCGGTCACCGGCGCCGCCGATCGGCTGCTGTCGGTGTCGCTGTTCGGCCGCGCCATCGACGCCGCCGAGGCGGCGGGCCGGCCCGCGCCCGAAAGCGTCTATCGCCGTGCGCTCACGGTCGCCTTCGACGCGACCCAGCGGATCAACGGCGCCCCGCCGCTGGCGCCGCAGGTGGCGCCCCAGGCGATCCTGTTCGGCCAGAAGCTGGTCGCCGCCTATCCGACTCCGGTCAATTGGCGCGACGCCTTGCTCGCCTATCGCGACCTCGCGCCAAGCGATCCGGCGCTGGCGCTCGACATCCGCCGGCTGATGCGCGCCGCCGACGCGCTCGGGGGCGAGCGCGAATATCTCGAATTCGCCGGCCTGCTCGGCACTGCCGGCCTGCACGGCGAGGCCAAGGCGCTGCTCGACGAAGGCGTCGCCCGCGGCGTGCTCGATCCGGGCAAGCCTGCGATCGCCGCCGCGGTCGCGGCCGCGACGCGGCAGGCGGCCGCGGGCCGGGCCGCGCTGCCGGGCCTGCGCACCCGCGCCGCCGCCGGCACGGGCGCCCAGGCGGTCGCCGCCGGCGACGCCTTCTTCGCCTACGGCCAATATCCCGAGGCGGCGACGCTCTATGCGGCGGCGCTGCAGAAGCAGGGCGAGGATCCCAATCTGATCAACAGCCGCCTCGGCGCGGCGCTCGCTTTGGCCGGACGCGGCCCGGAGGCCGCCGCGGCGCTGCAGGCTGTGACGGGTCCCCGCGCCGATCTCGCGCATTACTGGCTGACCTGGCTGGCGCATCGCCCGGCCGCAACATGATGATGAAACCAGGAGACTTTCCGATGACCTTTGCCAAGACCGCCATGGTCGCCTCCATGGCCCTTGCAGCGGCGGCCGTGCCGGCCGCAGCGCAGCTGCCGTCGAGGTCCGGAAGCCCGGTCAACAACCCGCGGCCGCAGACCCAGGCGAATCAGCAGCAGCAGCAACAGCAACCCCAGTCCCAATATCACCTCAGCCGCCAGGAGCAGGAGGCGCTGCAGCCGGTGAACGAGGCCGTCCAGGCGAGCAACTGGGCGGCCGCGCAGGCCGCGCTTCCCGCGGCGCAGGCGGCGGCGCGCGGCAACGACGCCAAGTTCCTCGTTGGCCGGTTCGAGGTGCAGATCGGCGTCGGCCTCAACAACACTCAGCTCCAGTCGGCCGGCGTCGATGCGATGATCGCGTCCGGCGCCGCGCCGGCCAATCTGCTGCCGACCCTCTACGCGAACCAGTTCCAGTTCGCGGTCCAGGCCGGCGACAGCGCCAAGGCGGAAAGCGCCGCCAACCAGCTCGACCAGCTCAACCCGGCCGATCCGAACCGGGTGCTGCGTCACGCCCAGATTCGCAACGCGGCGCACGACCCGGCCGGCGCGCTCGCCGTCTATCAGCAGGCGGTGCAGGCGGCGCAGGCGGCGCATCAGCCGGTCCCGACCGAGTGGCGGCAGGAGATGGCGACGATCGCCTATCGCAACCATCTGCCGCAGACGGCGGCCTTGATGCGCGACTGGCTCGCGGCGGCGCCGACTCCGGCGCTCTGGCACGATACGCTCGCCATTTACGGCGAATCCGTTCCCGATCCCTCGATGAAGCTCGACGTCTACCGACTGATCCGCGCGGCGGGCGCGTTGACCGGCGAGCGGGACTTCATCGTGCTTGCGGACGCCGCCGGCGAAGTGCGCGCGATCGGCGAGGTGAAGGGCGTGCTGGAAGAGGGGCTCAGCCGCAACCTCATCACCACCAATGCCGCTTATGCGCGCGAACGGCTCGCCGCGATCAACCCCCGCATCCAGGCGGACCGCACCTCGCTCGACACCGAGCGCGCCGCGGCGATGGCCGGCCATGATGGCGCCGCGGTGCTCAGGCTCGCCGAATCCTATTACGGTTACGGCCAATATGCCCAGGCGGCCGATCTGTACCGCGCCGCGATCCAGAAGGGCGGCGTCGACGCCAATCTCGTCAATCTGCGGCTCGGCGAGGCGCTGGCGCTGGCCGGGCAACGCGGCCCGGCGGAGGCGGCCTTCCATCAGGTCAGCGGTCCGCGCGCCGATATCGCGCAATATTGGCTGCTCTGGCTCTCGAGCCGCCAGGGCTGACCGGCGGCCCCTGCGCCGATCCTGCCCGTCGGACGGGTCTGGCGCGCGCGCCGGGCCGCCGATAGATGAGGATCGATCCAGGAAGCGTTCCGATGTCGATCTCGAAGGCCGCTCTGGCCGCGGCGCTCGGGGTCGCGGCGCCGGCGGTCGCGCAACCGCCGGTCTATTCGCGGCCCGCCACGACCGACAGCCAGGTCGAGGCGCAGACCCAGGCGAACCAGCCTCAGTTGGCGCAATATCGTCTGAGCCGGTCCGAGCGCGCCGCGCTCGCCCCGCTGCTCGACGCGGCGCAGGCGAGCAACTGGCCGGCGGCGCAGGCCGCGCTGCCGGCGGCGCAGGCGGCGGCCCGCGGCAACGATGCCAGATATCTCGTCGGCCGGGCCCAGCTGCAGATCGGCCTCGGCACCAATGATGCCCGGCTTCAGGCGGCCGGCGTCGATGCGGTGATCGCGTCCGGCGCCGCGCCGGCGGCGCAGATGCTGGCGCTGTACGACAACCAGGCACGCTTCGCCGCGGCCGCGGGCGACCTCGCCAAGGCGGATCGCGCGCTCGACCAGGTCATCGCGCTGTCGCCCGACGATCCGCTCGCCATCCCGAGGGCGGCCCGGCTCTTCGAAGATCAGCACAATGCGGCGCACGCGCTCGATTATTATCGCCGCGCCATCGCCGCGCAGGAGGCGGCGGGCCATCCGGTCGCGGCCGATGTAC
>JAFAZM010000296.1 GCA_019239785.1 Sphingomonadaceae bacterium | reverse complement strand
TGCCCGCACATCCTTTCCACCGCGAGATGGGTCTTGCCGGTGTTGGTCGGGCCGAGGACGGCCTTCAGCTCGGCGTGCATGCGTTCTAGATCGTTCGGGCGATAGCAAAGCGCAAGTTTTTCCGGGCATTGAGCGCTGTTTTCCGCTCGTCTTTCCGGGCGTCCGTTCCGCCGCACGCGGGGCCGACACGTAGAATCCGTAATTTGACTTTAACCTGTTTTGCCCACAACCCTCACGCCTGCCGAGCGGGGTGCGCGGCGGGGAAATCACGCGTTCGCGAGGGGCGAAACCGAGCCTTGTATCAGGTCGAGGACATCCAGCTGGGGGCCGGCAGCGGCGCCGCCGCGCTCGCGCCGGCAGGGCTGCCGCAGGCCGCGACGCGGCCGGTCTTCGGCCAGAGGGGGCAGGCCGCCGCGGCGAACGCACCGCGCTTCGACCTCGTCGTCGATCTCGGCCAGCGGATCGGCACGCCCGAATGGCTGCGCGGCTTCGTCACCTGCTTCGGCCTCTGCTACGCCGCCTGGTCGCTCGGGCCCGGCTTCCAGCCGCTGCCCGGCGCAGTGCCTGCGCCTTTGCCCGACGCCCAATTCGAGGAGGCGCGCGCGGTCGCGATCGCGCCGCTCGCCTATGGCGGCGACACCGGCCGCCGGATGGCGCCGACCGACGCGGTCGAGCCGCTGACCGAAAGCCCCGAGCGGCCGATCGTCGATCTGCGCGCCACCCTGGGCCGCGACGACGGTCTGGCCGCCTTGCTCGAACGGGCCGGCGTCGCCCAGGCGGAGGCCGCGGAAGCCGCGCGCCTGGTCGGCGGCGTGGTGCCGGTGGCCGACATCCGACCCGGCACGCTCATGGACATCACCCTCGGCCGCCGCCCGAACCGGACGGTGGCGCGGCCGCTCGACAAGCTTGCCTTCCGTGCCCGCTTCGATCTGCGCATCGAGCTGGACCGGGCCGGCAATGCTCTCACCCTCCGCCAGATCCCGATCTCGGTCGACGAGACCCCGCTCCGCATCCAGGGCCTGGTGGGCGACAGCCTCTACCGCTCGGCGCGCGCCGCCGGCGTGCCGGCGACCGCGGTCGAGACCTATCTCCGCGCGCTCGCCACCCAGCTCAACATTCCGGGCGGGATCAGCTCGAACGACCGCTTCGACATCATCCTCTCGCACCGCCGCGCCGCGACCGGCGAGACCGAGACCGGCGAATTGCTCTATGCCGGCCTCACCCGCGCCAACGGCCATGCGCTGCAGCTGATGCAGTGGGACAGCGACGGCCGCAGCCAATGGTTCGAGGCCGCGGGCGTCGGCCGCGAGACCGGCGGGATGACGCGGCCGGTGCCGGGCGGCGTGACCTCCGGCTTCGGCATGCGCTTCCATCCGATCCTCAATTATTCGCGGATGCACCAGGGCGTCGACCTGCGCGCCAGCTACGGCACCCCGATCATCGCCGTCTCCGACGGGCGGGTCGAGTTCGCCGGCTGGCATGGCGGCCACGGCAATGCGGTCGCGCTGAACCATGGCGGCGGCCTGGAGACGCTCTACGGCCATATGAGCCGGATCGCGGTCCATGTCGGCGAGAGCGTCCATCGCGGCACCGTGATCGGCTTTGTCGGCTCGACCGGCCTCTCCACCGGCCCGCACCTCCATTTCGAGGTCCACCGCAACGGCGTCCCGGTCAATCCGCTCGGCCAGACCTTCGCCAGCCGCGCCCAGCTCGCCGGCGCGGACCTCGCCGCCTTTCGCGACCGGCTGCGCCGCCTGCTCGGCACGCCGGTCGGCGCGAACTAGAACGAGCAGCAGGCCGCGGTGCGCGCGGGTACGAGCCGGAACGCGCGCTGAAGATCCTCCCCGGGACGGGGGAAGTTGGGTTGGGCTGCCCCCGGCAGCCCAAGATCGCTCCGGGGGAGCGATCGACCCAAGTTCGGACCGCGGCGCGAAGCGTCGTGGTGGAGGGGGCCCGGAGAGAGTAGCGGCCTCAAACGAACGAGGAAATTAGGTAGGCGACGTTGGTCCGTCGCCTCTGCCTCCGTATTCATGGCTTCCGGCTTTCGCCGGAATGACGAAGGTTTACGCGGCCAACCGCCGGGCCCCCTCCACCATCCGGCTGCGCCGGATGGTCCCCCTCCCCGTCCCCTACCGGATTCACACATTTAGGCTGAGGCCTAATTTGTGGATGGCGCGTTTGACGGTTTGGAGTTCGAGCCAGCCTTGGAGGAGGACGATTGGTCCGGGTTTGCCATAATATCCGGTCCATCCTCCGAGGCGTGCACAGACCCAGGTTGCATAGGCGAGCGACCCTTTGGGGTGTGGGTTCTTCTGGCGGTCGGTCTTGCCTTCGAGCTTGGCGCAATAAGCCTCGATCAGAGGGAGGTCTTCCGGCTCGAAGGCGTCGACCGCCGGCCTGGGCGGCCCGGGGCCGCCATCGCGTGCATGGACGAGTTGCTGGATGATGACCGCTGCGATGAGTGTCGCAATGACGAGCTTGTCGCGCGGTTCGTCCTCCTCGATGCGCAGCCCCTCGACGTCGAAGCCTTTTGTTTTCAGGGTTCGGAACAGCTGCTCGATGGCCCAGCGGCGGCGATAGAGATGGACGATCTGCCAGGCTTGGGCGGCATCCCCCACGGGACGCGTCGTCAGCAGCCGCCAATGCACGCCGGCCTCGCCGGGCGGCGGATCGACCTCGCGGACATCGACCAGCTGCACGGCCAGCGCCGCGGGCAGGCCGGTGCGGTATCCGCGCTGCGGCCGCGCCAGCTGCATCGTGGCGAAGCGCACCGCCAGCCTCGCGCTGCGCTGCGCGCGGCCCGGCCTGGCAGGCAGAACGAGCTCGGTCCGATCCGCTTCGGGCAGGGCGTCGAGCGCCGCAAAGAGCTGCCCCTCATCGTCCAGGCTGCGGTCCTGCGCCGCGCGCACCAGCAGCTCCACCTCCGCCGGCCGCAGCGCAAACGCCTCGTAAATGTCGCCTTCCCGATCCGAGATCACCGTGATCCGCCGCGCCCCCGCGCAGACCGACGCCGCCTGATCCGCCGTCTCCAGCCAGCGGAAGCCCTCCTTCTCCTCGATCGGCAGCGACCGACGCTCGCCCTTGCGTCCGGATTGCCGGCTGAGAAAGCGGCCGTCGACCGGGCCAAGGATCGTGCCCTCCTCCTCGTCCAGCGCGATCGCCGCATGCAAATAGTCGCCGCCGCCGCCCTCCGACTTCAGCACCGTCGTGTCCTGGATCACCAGCACAGCGCGCCCCCGGCAGCGCGCCGAAGTGCGACGCCCCGCCTCCTCGAGCATCTCCCCCGCCGTCACCCGGCGATTGCGCAAGAACCGGTGCAGCCGGATCTCCCCGCTGCGGCTGCCGCCAAGCCAACGAACCCGAAGCTTGCGAGCCCCGATCTCGACAAGGCGCCCCAGAAGAAAGGCCCCCCTTTTTGCAGCCGCCGATCGCCAAAGCGCCCAAGCGTCAGTTCCATCCCGACCTCCATCTTCAGGTCAGAACAAGGAATCAGAGCTCAGCACCCAACACAACCCCATTCCAAACACGATGTGTGAATGCAGTAGCCCCGTCCCGGGGAGGAGCTTTCTACCGCCCCTGCGCGCGCCAGCGCTTGACGACGCGCGACACCATTGCGTCTTCCTCGCCGGTCTGCCGCCAGAGCTGGGAGAAGAGCGGGTCGGAGGAGGCGGGGCAGCGGTCGCGTTCGAGGTCGTCGAAGGCGACGCGGATCGGGATCGAGACGCCTTCGCCGCAGACGATGCATTCGCGGTTGCGGAGCGCCGGGATCACGTCGAGGAAGCCGCGCGAGCCTTCCGGCATCGCGTTCTTCACATATTGCTGGTCGCGGTCGTTGTTGAGCCGCATCGCGATGATCGTGCCGCACTGGGAGAGCACGCCCTCGGCGAGGTCGGACGGCCGCTGCGTGATCAGGCCGAGGGAGACGCCGTATTTGCGGCCTTCCTTTGCGATCCGCTCGAGGATCTTGCGCACCGCCTGGCCGGTCGAGGTCTTGTCCGAGGGGATGTAGCGATGCGCCTCCTCGCAGACGAGCAGGACCGGCCGCTGCACCTCGCTGCGCGACCATATCGCATAGTCGAACACCAGCCGCGCCAGCACCGCCACCACCACCGAGACGATGTCCGACGGCACGCCGGAGACGTCGATGATCGAGATCGGCTTGCCGCGCGCCGGCAGGCGGAAGATCTTGGCGATGAACGCGCCCATCGAATCGGCGACGAGCATGCCGGAGAACATGAACTGATAGCGCGGATCGGACTTCAATTCGTCGATCTTGGTTTTCAGCCGCATATAGGGCGCGGTGTCGGTCGCCTTGTTGAGCAGCCCCATCTCATGGGTGATGGCGTTGGTCAGGTCGGAGAGCGTGTAGGGGATCGGCGAATCGACGGTGAGCTTGGAAAGCCCCTCGGCGACGCGGTTCTTGGCCCGGGCCTGGAGCAGGCATTTGGCAAGGATGTCCATGTCGCGCTGACGCTCGGCGCCCTGCGAGGTGACGAACACCTCGGTATGCTCCTCGAAGTTCATCAGCCAGTAGGGCATGGCGAGATTGTCGACGTTGAACAGCTCGCCATGCCCCTTGAACGCGGCCGAATATTCGCCGTGCGGATCGACCATCACGATATGGCCTTCGGGCGACTGGTCGCAGATCCGGTGCATGATGAGCGCGGTCGCGGTCGACTTGCCGGTGCCGGTCGATCCCAGCAGCGCGAAATGCTTGCCCAGCAGCGCGTCGATGTAGAGGCCGGCGCGGATGTCGCGGGTGGGATAGACGTTGCCGATCTCGATGCTCGGACGGCCGTCGCTGGCATAGATCTGCTTGAGGTCCTGGCTCGTGGCCGGATAGACCAGCGCGCCGGGGATCGGATAGCCGGTGACGCCGCGGCGGAAGCTGTGGATGCGGCCGGTCAGCTTTTCCTCGCGGCCCTCGCCCATGAAATCGATCGCCGCCAGGATGCCACCGCCCTCGCCCGCGCGGCGGTCGTGCTT
>JAFAZM010000241.1 GCA_019239785.1 Sphingomonadaceae bacterium | reverse complement strand
GGTGCGGGCATTCAGGCGGACATCAAGACCGTCACCATGCTCGGCGGCCATGCGATGACCGCGATCACCGCGATCACCGCGCAGAACACGCTCGGCGTGCAGGCGGTGATGCCGGTCCCGGCAGAGATGGTCGTCGCGCAGATCGATTCGGTCGTCTCCGACATCGGCGTCGACGCGGTGAAGATCGGGATGATCGGCTCGCCCGAAACCGCCCATGCGGTCGCCGGCCGGCTCGAGCAGCTGGCGGTGCCGATCGTCTTCGATCCGGTGATGGTCGCGACCAGCGGCGCCCCGCTCGCCGACGAAGCGACGATCGCCGCCTTCGACCGGCTGATGCGGCTCGCCTCGGTGGTCACCCCGAACATCCCGGAGCTCGAGGCGCTCGGCGGCGAGGAGGCGGTGCTTGGCCATGGCTGCCACCTGGTCGCGAAGGGCGGCCATGCCGAAGGCCATTGGATCGTCGACCGGCTGCTCTCGCCGAGCGGCCCGCTCCGCCACGTCGAGGCCAAGCGCTTCGACACCGACGACACCCACGGTACCGGCTGCACTCTCGCCAGCGCCCTCGCCTGCGGCCTCGGTGCCGGCCTCCCGATCGAGCGCGCCTTCATCCAGGCGATCCGCTTCGTCCGCATCGCCATCATCGAGGCCCCCGGCCTCGGCCAGGGCAACGGCCCGTTGGGGCACCAGTTCGTGACGGACTTCCAGTGGGAAGAGCCTGATTGATTCTGACAGAAACGAGAACGGACGAAAGTTCACCCTACTTGCATCGGAGGGGCAGGCTTTCCCCCAAGCAAATCACACGGCTGGCCCGGGACACTGTCGCGAGGAGGGGCGAGTCGGACTAGCCTGCGGGACTTGGCCGATGGTGGGGCTGCGCATACCACTGCCTAGAGTTCTCTGATAGAGTTGTAGATATAGAGAGAACAGGATCAAAGCGGGATGAATGAGGAAGAAAAATACCTTCATCTTCAGATGCTTGTCGAGCAAATGCCACGCTTAGTCGAAGCGGGACGCCCGAACAACTTACCACGAAAGACCCATCAGTGGCTCGGCCGCCTGGAGGCGGTCATCGAATCCTCAGAAAACAAGCAGGTCATTGCCGCTCTTGAAAAGTCAATCAGGGGCCTTATGGGTTCACTCGAAAGTAGTCGTAGAGAAGCGGCTCACGAAATTCAAAGTATATTATTCAAAGCATTGGCTCGCGCGGAATTGTCTGCCCCCGGTATCGCCAAGGGTACTTTCATCGCGGTTGGCAATGCTTATGATGCTATCCGGGCCATCAGCGACCTGATCAAAAGCGCTAAATCGGAACTTTTTATCATTGACCCATACATGGATGAAACGGTTCTTTCGGATGTGGTAATTTTAGCGTCCGAAAATCTCGATATTAGGCTCCTATCTGACATCGCGACGGTGCGGCCAACATTGAAGCCTATGATCGCCGCTTGGCGCCGACAATACGGACCGAGTCGACCCGTTGATGCGCGTCTTGCTCCCGCTAGATCGCTCCATGATCGGTTGATCCTCGTAGATCAGACCTACGTTTGGGTACTGACCCAGTCTCTCAAGGATCTGGCCAAGCGCTCCCCCGCAACCCTAACGATGCTCGACCCTCAAACAGCGGAACTCAAATTGCAGGCTTATGATGACATTTGGAAAGGAAGCTCATGCCTTTGACGGGTCCGAGATCACCAACCTATAGCTAATCCACAGGAAAGCACGCCGCGACCGTAACTTTCGCTGGAATGACGGCGTCCGGATTCCTACGCTGCCCCCCCACATGGCCCGTCCCTGCTTCAAGATCGAAAAGGTGCACCCCGATCCCGTCGCGGGGGTGGACGAGGCTGGCTGCGCGCCTTTGGCCGGCCCGGTGGTCGCCGCCGCGGTGATCCTCGACCGCAACAGATTCCCGCGCGGGATCGACGACAGCAAGGTCCTCCCCGTCGCCGCGCGCGAGGCGATCTGCGCCAGGCTCTACAAGGTGGCGGTGATCGGCGTCGGCATGGCCAGCGTCGAGGAGATCGACAGCCTCAACATCTATTGGGCGCGGATGCTTGCGATGAGCCGGGCGGTCGATGCGCTCGGGCTCGACCCGGCGATGGTGCTGGTCGACGGCAATCGCTGCCCGCGCTGGCAGCGGCCGTCGCTCGCGATCGTCGACGGCGACGCCAAATGCCGCTCGATCGCCGCCGCCTCCATCGTCGCCAAGGTCACCCGCGACCGGATCATGAAGGACCATGCCCGCACGCACCCCGGCTACGGTTGGGAACGGAACATGGGCTATCCGACGCCGGAGCATCAGCGGGCGCTGCGCGAGCTCGGCCCGACCCCGCTCCACCGCCGCAGCTTCGGGCCGGTGCGGCAGCTGGTGCTGGGGCTTTAGAGAATTTTCGCGCCCGAAGAGGCGGATTGCCCGGCGGCCCTATCCATAACTGGCGGGTGATCCGTCATTCGGCTGCGGCGGCGTCGCCGCGCGATCCCCGGCGGCCTGAGTCTTTCGCGCCACACCACTTCAGATTGAGTCTGAACTGCGCTCCCGCCTACCAGATGTAGCGGAGACTCCTTTCGTTCCACATCTGCTCAACGGCCTGTTAACCATATCGTGCAAGTGGCTGATCTTGACCGATGAGTCCGGCTGACTCAGCATAAGCGACCAATAGCCGGGGGCGGAACGAATGAGCGTGATGGGGCGCGTTGCCGAGGTATTGAGGCCGAAGCGGAGCGCGGCACCGTCCGCGCCTGGGCCCGAGCTGCCGCTCGACCAGATCCTCCGCCAGGATTGCGTCGCCGCCATGGCCGGCCTGCCCGACGCGTGCATCGACATGATCTTCGCCGATCCGCCCTACAATCTCCAGCTGGGCGGCGACCTGTTCCGGCCGGAGGGCGGGCTCGTCGACGCGGTCACCGACGCGTGGGACAAGTTCGACACCTTCCAGGCCTATGACGAGTTCACCCGCGCCTGGCTCAAGGAGGCGCGCCGCATCCTGAAGCCGAACGGCACGCTTTGGGTGATCGGCTCCTACCACAACATCTTCCGGGTCGGCGCCGCGCTGCAGGACGAGGGCTATTGGATCCTCAACGACATCATCTGGCGCAAGGCGAACCCGATGCCGAACTTCCGGGGCACCCGCTTCACCAATGCGCACGAGACATTGATCTGGGCGAGCCGCAGCGAGGACAGCCGCTACACCTTCAACTATCGCGCGATGAAGGCGCTGAACGACGAATTGCAGATGCGCTCCGACTGGACGATCCCGATCTGCGCCGGCGGCGAGCGGGTGAAGTCGGACGGCGTCAAGGCGCACCCCACCCAGAAGCCCGAGGCCCTGCTCTACCGGGTGCTGCTCGCCTGCACCAACAAGGGCGACGTCGTGCTCGATCCCTTCTTCGGCACCGGCACGACCGGCGCGGTGGCGCGGCGGCTCGGCCGCCGCTGGATCGGGATCGAGCGCGAGAAGCGCTATGTCGACGTCGCCCGCGCGCGGATCGAGTCCACCCTGGCGCTGGACGAAAGCGCGATGAAGGTGATGGCCTCCCGGGCCAGCCAGCCCAAGCTTCCCTTCGGCACCTTGGTCGAAAGCGGCATCGTCGCGCCCGGCACGTTGCTGACCGACGCCAAGCGCCGCTGGAGCGTCCGCGTCCTCGCCGACGCCTCGGTCGAGCTCGGCGACAGCCAGGGCTCGATCCACAAGATGGGCGCCGCCGCCCAGGGCGCGCCGGCCTGCAACGGCTGGACCTTCTGGCATGTGGAGAAGGAGGGCGCGCTGGTGCCGCTGGACGCGCTGCGGCAGGCCTATCTCGCGGCGGCCGCCACCTGAACCGTCATTCCCGCGAAAGCGGCAATCCCGCTTGCCCTTCTCCCTCTTTCCTTCTCCGCGTCTCTGCGGTCCTCCGCGCCTCTGCGCGAACCCCTTCTTTTTTTCCGAGCAGAGACGCAGAGAGCGCAGAGAAGGAAACAGAGAAGCGGGATTGACCTAACGGTCGTCTACGGCTCCCGCTTTCGCGGGAATGACGGGAGTTGCTGACAGTGCGAACCTATCTCCGCCCCACCGGCTTCGTGGATGCGCCGTTCGGCCATGACGGCAAGGTCGCGCGGCTTGCCGGCGGGCTGCAATGGTTCGGCGCGGTCGAGCTGATCGGGCCCGAAGGCACGGAGTTGGTCCCGGTCCAGGGCATCGAGGACAGGCTCGATGACGAGAGCAGGGCGATCTGGGCCAGGCTCACTTCCCCCCGTCCACCGCTCCAGCTCGGGGAACGCGTCGTCCGGCTCGATCAGCCCCAGGTCGCCGGCATCATCAACGTCACCCCCGACAGCTTCTCCGACGGCGGCCAATTCTCTGATCCGGAAACGGCGATCGAGGCGGGCCACAGGATGGCGGCCGCGGGCGCGGCTTTGGTCGATGTCGGCGGCGAATCCACGCGCCCGGGCTCGAAGCCGGTCTGGGAAGGCGACGAGACCGAGCGGGTGCTGCCGGTGATCAAACGCCTCGCCGCGGCCGGCACCGCGGTCTCGGTCGACACCCGCAAGGCGGCGGTGATGGCGCCGGCGCTGGCGGCGGGGGCGGCGATGGTCAACGACGTCTCGGCCTTGACCTGGGATCCGCGCGCTGCGGAGGTGGTCGCGACGGCCGGCTGCCTGATCGTGCTGATGCACCACAAGGGCGATCCAGCCACCATGCAGGACGATCCCCGCTACAAACGGCCGGTGCTGCTCGAAGTCTATGACTGGCTGGAGGCGCGGATCGAGGCGGCGGTCGCGGCCGGGATCGCGCGCGAACGGATCGTCGTCGATCCGGGCTTCGGCTTCGGCAAGAACGTCCAGCACAATCTCCAGCTGATGAACGGCCTCGCTCTACTGCACGGCCTCGGCTGCCCGATCATGCTCGGCGCCAGCCGCAAGCGCACGATCGGCGCGCTCTCGAACGAGGCGCCGGTCGGAGAACGGCTTGGCGGCTCCCTCGCGCTGGCGCTGAAGGGCGCGGAGCAGGGCGTGCAATTGCTCCGCGTGCATGACGTGCCGGAGACGCTGCAGGCGCTGCGGGTGTGGCGCGGGCTCAGGGATTCGGCACTGACGCCTGTTTGATCAGATCCTCCCCGTCCCGGGGAGGATTGGGGGCGTCAAACCTGCTTCTTCCGCACGGACCAGACGAAGCTGTCGTACCAGAAGTGGAGCAGCGAGCAGGCGATGAAGGGGGCCAGGAAGAGCTTGAACGAATTGGCCGCGAAATAAGCGAGGCCGAACAGGCCGCAGAGCGCGAGGAAGAAGGGCAGAGCGATGCGGCGGCCCGGCGCGAGGCGCAGCCTGGCGGTGATCCGGCCGCCCTCCTTCAGCCAGACGATCGCGAAATATTGCATCGCGTGAAACAGGTTGACGATCGCGAAGGCCATGAAGGGCGGGGTGAAGCCCCAGGCCGCGATCGAGACGAAGCCGGTCGAGGCGATGAGCGCCGCCTTGTGCGCCGGCAGGCGGTAGCCGCGCCGCATCGCCAGGCGATAGGCGAGGAGGGCGCCGGCGCCGACGGCGAGCCAGGCCGCGATGGCGAGGTCGCGGATCAGGCCGGCATGGTGCTGGAGCACGCCCGGCGTTTCGGCGAGCGCGGCCAGATCGATCGTGCGGAGCTGGCCGAAGCCCGCGAAATGGGACAGCAAGGAGGCGCCGGCGGCGAGCGGCCCGACATAGAGCCCCCAGTTGAGGACGAGGTCCGTGCGGCGGAGGGTCAGCGCATTGTTGCCCGCCTTCATGTCGTAGATGCGGCCGAGGCCGAAATTCTGCATCGCCGTATGGTGGACGTCCCAGAACACCGCGGTCAGCCCGCCGAGTACCAGCAAGGCGGGCGAGATCAGGAAACCGGCGACGAGGAGGAGCGGGGCGATCGTGAGCCTCGCGCGGTGATCGGCGAACACCTCCCGATTGAAATAGGCGCGCGGCACGACCGCGATCAGATGGGCGAAGGTGAGCACTCCGACGGCGCCGGCGAGCAGCGAAACGGCGCCATGGCCGACCTGCTCGGGCAGCAGGATCGCGAAGCTCGACCAGAGGCAGACGAACGCAAGCGCCACCAGCGGCGCCCCCCAGAAGAAGATCGCGTCGAAGGTCGCGCCCCCGATCGCGCGGGCGTCGTCGTTCAGGGATCCATGGATCCCTGTCGATTCATCGATGGCCGCGATCGCGGTGGCCATGGTCGCTCCCGTCCCAGGTCCTTAGCAGGGTAGGCGCAAGTGGTTAACAGCTCGTAGCGACGACCGCCCCTTCCCTTATCGCCCGCGCGCGCCCATTGGCGCGGGCATGACCGCCGATCTCGCCATCCTCTACGAGCATCCGAGCTGGTTCGCGCCCTTGTTCGCGGCGCTCGACCGGCGCCGCATCGCCTATACCCCGATCCGCCTCTCCGATCATCGTTTCGATCCGGCTTCCGCCGACATCCCCGCCCCGGTCGTGCTCAGCCGCGTCGCGATGTCGAGCTTCCTGCGCGAGGCGGAGCACGGCATCTTCTATGCCGAGGCGTTGCTCGCCCATTGGGCGCGCTGCGGCGCCAGGGTGCTGAACGGCGTCGACGTGATCGCGGTGGATTCCTCGAAGGCGCGGCAACTCTCGCTGATCGCCGGGCTTGGCCTGCCGACCCCGGCGACCCGGGTGGTGCACCGGCGCGAGGACATCTTGGCCGCCGCCGCCGAGATGACCTTCCCCCTGCTGCTCAAGGCCAATATCGGCGGCGCCGGCGCCGGCATCGTCCGCTACGGCTCGCGCGCCGAGCTCGAGGAGGCGGTGCGCGAACGTTTCCTGCCGACCAGCGTCGACCAGGTGCTGCTGCTCCAGGATCTGGTGCCGGCGCGGGGCGGCTCCATGATCCGGGTCGAGACGCTCGGCGGCAACTATCTCTATGCGATCGACGTGGCGAGCGACGGCGGCTTCGATCTCTGCCCCGCCGAGGCCTGCATCGCCGCGCCCGGCCGGGCGGCGGTCAGGATGACGGCGGTGACGCCGCCGCCGGAGCTGATCGAAGCGGCGGAACGGATCGTCCGGGCGGTTGGGATCGAGGTCGGCGGCGTCGAATATATGATCGACGACCGCGACGGGACGGCACGTTTCTACGACATCAACGCCTTGTCCAACTTCGTCGCCAATCCGCTGGACGTGCTCGGCTGGGACCCGCATGAACGGCTGGTCGACCATCTGGAAAAGGTCATCGCGGAGGCCAGGGGATGAGGTTCGGTTACTGGATGCCGGTATTCGGCGGCTGGCTGCGCAACGTGTCCGACGAGGGGATGGAGGCGAGCTGGGATTATGTGAAGCGCCTCACCCGGCGCAGCGAGGCGACCGGCTGGGACCTCAGCCTGATCGCGGAGCTGAACCTCAACGACATCAAGGGCGTCGAGGAGCCGGCGCTCGACGCCTGGTCGACCGCGGCGGCGCTGGCGGCGGTGACCGAGACGATCGAGCTGATGGTCGCGGTCCGTCCCAATTTCCACCAGCCCGCCTTGTTCGCGAAGCAGGCGGCGAACATCGACAATATCAGCGGCGGCCGGCTCGCGCTCAACGTCGTCTCCTCCTGGTGGGCGGACGAGGCGCGGCAATACGGCCTCGAGTTCGACCAGCATGACGATCGCTATGCGCGCACCAGCGAATGGCTGAAGGTGGTGAACGGGCTCTGGACCGAGAAGAGATTCAGCTTCGACGGCGAGCGCTACCGGCTCGACCAGGCGATCTGCGAGCCCAAGCCGCCGCACCATCCGACCATCTACGCCGGTGGCGAGAGCGACGCCGCGAAGAATATGATCGCCACCCAGTGCGACGCCTATGTGATGCACGGCGATCCGGTCGAGGCGATCGCGCCCAAGATCGCGGACATGAAGCGCCGCCGCGAGGAAGCGAGCGGCCCGCCGATGCAGTTCGGCATGGCCGCCTATGCAATCGTCCGCGAGACCGAAGCGGAGGCGCAGGCCGAGCTGGAGCGGATCACCGCCCTCCCGCCCGAGCCGCCGGCCGGCTTCGACAATTTCGACCAGTGGCTCTCCGGCACCCAGCTCGAGCGCGAGCTGAAGCTGCAGGAATATTCGGTCTCGAACCGGGGGCTGCGGCCGAAGCTGGTCGGGACACCGGCGCAGATCCGGGAAAGGATCGAGGCGTACGAAGCGGCGGGTCTGGACCTGCTGCTGCTCCAGATGAGCCCGCAGGCGGAGGAGATGGACCGCTTCGCGGAAGCGGTCATCGCGCCGATGAAGCACTAAATCCCCTCTCCCGTTTCGGGGATCAGCCCGGCGGACCATGCCCCGCATGGCCCTTTGGATCCGGGCTGATGGAGGGGCCCGCTCGCGAAGCGAGCGGGAGGCTGAGGGCAGGGCAGCGTTCGGGTTCGATCCTCGCCGCCTTTCCGCCCACGTCGCACCCTCACCCTCCCCGGTCTGCGGCCGGGTTTCCCTCTCCCCGAAACGGGAGAGGGAAGGGATCGCGATGGACCATCCCGCCACGCCAATGATATGGGAAATCGTCCAAGGGGGAGGACTCTCATGAAGCGTCTGTTCCTGCTCGTCGCCTTGCTGCTCGTCGGGCCCGCTCTGGCCCAGCCCGTGCCCTCCTATTTCAGCCGCGCCGGCCATCCGGACGCCTGGAGCGGCGGGGTGCGGATGATCCCGATCCATACGCCGCACGGCGATTTCCGGGTCTGGACCAAGCGCGTCGGCAGCAACCCGCATTTGCGCGTGCTGCTCCTCCACGGCGGTCCCGCGGCGACGCACGAATATTTCGAGGCGTTCGATTCCTTCCTGCCCGGCGCCGGCGTGGAATATATCTATTACGACCAGCTCGGCTCGGCTTATTCGGACCAGCCGAACGACGACCGGCTCTGGACGATCGACCGCTTCGTCGACGAGGTCGAGCAGGTCCGCCGCGCGCTCGGCCTCAACCGCGACAATTTCTGCCTGCTCGGCCACTCCTGGGGCGGCATCCTCGCGATGGAATATGCGCTGCGCTACCAGCAGAATCTCAAATGCCTGATCATCTCCAACATGATGGATTCGATCCCGGCCTATAACGATTACGCGCACCGGGTGCTGATGCCGGCGATGGACCAGCGCCAGCTCGCCCTGGTCCAGCAGCTCGAGGCGACGCACCACACCGACGATCCGCGCTATATGCAGACCCTGGTGCCGATGCATTACGAGCAGCATTTCCTGCGCCGCCCGTTCGCCGAATGGCCGGAGCCCGTCAGCCGCTCGTTCAATCACCTGAACCAGCACGTCTACACCTTGATGCAGGGGCCGAGCGAGCTCGGCGCCAGCGGCACGCTGGAGCATTGGGACCGCAGCGCGGACCTGCACCGGATCGCCGTCCCGACCCTGGTGATCGGCGCCCGCTACGACACGATGGACCCGCACTGGATGGAGGCGATGTCGCACCGCCTGCCGCACGGCCATTATCTCTATCTGCCGAACGGCAGCCACATGTCCTTCTACGACGACCAGCAGGCCTATTTCACCGGGCTGCTCCGGTTCCTGCGCGGGGTGGATCGCGCGGCGCCGGCGCGCGGCGGTGCGGCGCGTGGCGCCCGGGCGGCGCCGGAGGCCCCCGCGGCGCCGTCGCGGCCGTAGACGTCGGGCTGGAAGACGACGCCGTCCCGCGAGGGCAGAACGGTGAAATAAGCGAGGTAGACCGGCACCGGCGCCGGCAGGTCCGCCCGTTCCTCCGGCGCGCCGCTGCCGCGCGGCACGCTTCCGTCGAACAGCCAGCGCCCGAGCCTCTGCGCGTCCTCCAGCCGCACGCAGCCGGAGCTTTCATGCCGGTCGGCGCGGCGGAGCAGGTCGCGCAGCGGCGTGTCGTGGAGATAGACGCCGAGATCGTTGGGAAGCATGAACTTGATCCGGCCCATCATGTTCTGCGGCCCGGGCAGCTGGCGCAAATTGACGAAGCGCCGGCCGGCGGCGACCGCACGCCAGTCGACCGAGCCCGGCGCCAGCGTGCGCGCCTGCGGTGTCCAGTCGGAGAGCACCTGCAGCCGCTCGCCGGGGATGACGCCGGCGCCGTGCCGCACCGCATTGCCCGCGCGCTTGCGGATCAGGTCGGGCGGCAGGTTCCAATAGGGATTGAGCGCGGCATAGCGGATCAGGCCGGCCATCAAAGGCGTCGGCATCGCGCGCTTGCCGACCACGACCCGCATCGCATCGTGGATGCGGCCGTTCGCGACCATCCACAAACGTGCCGAAGCGGTGTCGACCAGGATGTAGCGCCCGTCCGGCCGCGCCGGGATCGCCCGCGCCCGCTCGATATTGGCTTCGATCCTGCGCTCGTAATAAAAGGCGCCGCGGTTCAGCGCCGCGACGGTGGCGGCATCGGCCGTGCCGGTCTGCGGCAGGCCGTGGACATGCTGGAACGCGCGCAGCCGTGCCGCCGGATCGTCCTGCGCTCCGAGGCCGAGGCGATGGCGAAGCTGGTCCGGCGAGGGATGCGCCGGCAGCGCGGCCTGGGGCAGATGCGACCAATGCGCGCGATAGGCGGCGAGGCCGCGGCGGAGGCCATCATAGACCGGATTGATCCGCTCGACGGCATCGAGATGCGCGGCGAGCGAGGGCGCCGCGGCCGCGCCGTCGAGGATCGCCCGCACCGGCTGCACCGCGGGGGCCAGGCCGGGATCGATATAGCGCATCGCATTGGCCGCCGGCGGTTGCTGCAGCCGGCGGACATGGTCGGCATAGGCCTCGCTCAGCAGCAGGTCGGCGCGGGTCAGCAGGTGCGGATCGCCGCTCTCTGCCGCCGCCATTGCGGCGCGCAGGCCCGGCGAGGCCGATGGGCCAAGCATGCGCAGCACCTGCTCGCCCTCCGGCCGCAGCCCGTCGCTGGTGACCCAGAGCGGCCGGAAGCCCCGGTCGCGATAGAAGGACGCGACGTCGGCGCCGATCTCGACCGGGGGGAGCGGCTGGGCCGCCGCCGGCGCGACCGGCCGCTCCGGAACGGCAGGCGCCGAGCGCAAGGCGTCGACCGGAAGCTGCACCGCGAAAGCGCAGGCGATCGCGCCCGCCCGCAGCAGGAGGGAAAGCCGGGTCCGCCCCTTCGCGCGATGGCCGTTCCGCCGCATGGTCAGGGCGTTACGCCCGTGCGGCGCCCGAGTTCAACCGAAGCCGCGCCGCGCGTCCGGCCTGTCTCGCTTCCGCACAATAAGCGCGCAGAGCTTAAATCGAATAGCCGCCGTCGCTGACCAGGCAGGCGCCGGTGACGAAGCCGCATTCCTCGGAGAGGAGGAAGGCGATCTGGGCGGCGATCTCCTCGGGCCTGGCGAAGCGGCCGGCAAGGCTCCCGGCCGCGCCCATCGCGGCGAAGGCCGCCTCCTCGCTGCCCGTATTCGTCACCAGCTGCTGGAAGAAGGGGACGGCATTCCAGATCGGCGTCTCGACGCCGCCCGGCGCGATCGCGTTGACCCGGATCCTGTCCGGCCCGCCTTCCTTGGCGGCGATGCGGGCCAGGTGGATCACCGCCGCCTTGGAGGCGCCGTAAGCGGCGATGCCGGGCTCGGCCTTCAGCCCGGCGGCCGACGCGGTCAGCACGATGGCGCCGCCCTGGCCGGTCGACTTGATCGCCCGCATCGCGGCCTTCAGCGTCAGGAAGGCGCCGTCCAGATTGGGCGACATCACCCGGCGCCACTCGGCGAGGCTGGTCTCCGCGATCGGCGATCCGGCGCCGATCCCGGCATTGACCACGGCATGGGTGAGGCCGGTGAGATCCGCGGTCGCCCAGAGCCCCTCGTCGGCGACGTCGCCGATCATGAGCTCGCGCGCGCAGGGCAAGGAGAAAGCAAAGTCGCGCAGCCGATCCTCGTCGAGATCGGCGAGGATCAGCTTGCGGGCGCCGTCTGCGGCCAAGCGGGTGGCGACCGCGGCGCCGATGCCGGAAGCGGCGCCGGTGACGAGGACGATGGCGTTTTCGAAATTGGGCATGGGCCGGGTGTAGCAGGGCGGCGCGCTCGCTGACAGCAGCAAACCCAAGCTATGGCAGAGTCCGCGAGTGGCGGTGTGGGGTTGTTGGGGACGAGAGCTGCGGGCCTCGGCCGTCACGCGACCATTGTCGCGTGACGTCGATCGGGTTCGGCCTTCGGCACGACCCGTCGTCCGCGCCTGGCTGCTACGCGCCATAAGCCTGTCGGGACTTATGCGCGTGGCGCCTTAGGCGGCGATATCCCCGATCCCCAGCTCGCCGAGCTTACGGTACAAGGTCGACCGTCCGATCCCGAGCCGTCGTGCGACCTCGGTCATGCGGCCGCGATAATGGCCGATGGCGAGGCGGATGACGTCGGCCTCGATCGCTTCGAGCGGGCGCATGTTGCCGTCCGCCTCGAACAGGGTGATGCCTGCGCCATGGGCGAAGGCGGCGCTTTGCGAGGCGCCGTTCAGCGGCTTGGCGTGATAATCGTCGGCGCGCCGGCCGCAGGTCGCCTCGTTGGCGATGTGCGGGAAATCGGCGGCGGTGAGCGCATCGCCTTCGCAGAGCACGGCGGCGCGGAACAAGGCGTTCTGCAGCTGGCGGACATTGCCGGGCCAGCCATAGGACATCAAAACCGCGAGCGCGTCGTCGGTGATCGAGAGGGAGCGCATGCCGGGCTGCTCGGCGATGCGGGCGAGCAGATGGCGGGCGAGGGCGGGAATGTCGCTCTGCCGGTCGCGCAGCGGCGGGATCGCGACATGGACGACGTTCAGCCGGTAATAGAGGTCCTCGCGGAAGCGGCCGGCGGCGACCTCCTCGGTGAGGCGGCGGTTGGTCGCGGCGATGATGCGGACGTCGACGGTCATCGTCGAGCGGCTGCCGACCCGCTGGATCTCGCCGGTTTCGAGCGCGCGCAGCAACTTGACCTGGGTGTCGAGCGGCAGCTCGCCGACCTCGTCGAGGAAGATGGTCGAGCCGTCCGCATCCTCGAAGCGGCCGACATGGCGATCGAAGGCGCCGGTGAAGGCGCCTTTCTCATGGCCGAACAGGACCGATTCGACGAGATTCTCGGGGATCGCGCCGCAATTCACGGTGTGGAGCTGCTTCTTGCCGCGCGGGCTCGCGGCGTGGATCGCCTGGGCGACGATCTCCTTGCCCGCGCCGCTCTCGCCTTCGATCAGCACCGAGACCCGGGCGCGCGCCGCCTTGGCGGCGATGGCCAAAGCGGTCCGGAACTTGGGGGCGGAGCCGACGATCTCCTCGAAGCCGAGCGATTTGGCGATCTTCTCGGTGAGCGGACGCAGCTCGCTCGCGCCCTTGCGCCGGTCGGTCGCGCTGTTGAGGGCGGCGAGCAGCCGCTCGGGCGCCAGTGGCTTGACGATGAAGTCCGAAGCGCCGGCGCGCATCGCGTCGACCGCAACCGCGACATCGTTCTGCGCGGTGAGGATCAGCAACGGCAGATCGGGCCGGGTCGCGCGGATCTCGCGGATCAGCTCCGTGCCGGCCTCGCCGGGCAGCCAATGGTCGAGCAGGATCGCGTCGAACTTCGGCTCCTGCGGATCCTCGAACATCTTCCTGGCGGCATCGAAATCCGACGCGCCGCGGACCCACCAGCCGGCGCGGGCGCCGATCGCCGTGACCAGCCGCCTTTGGGCCGGCTCGTCGTCGATCAGCAAGAGGCAACGATTGGGGTCCGCCCGCATGGCCATCCTCGAGTGCGTGGACGCCCGGACTAGTCCAATTGGGTAAAGGCGGCCTTAAGAGCGATGCGGGAGGGCCCGCAACATCCGCTCAGGCGGCGAGGTTGACCCGCTGGGCGAGCAACGCCTCGGCGGCGATGCGGCCGCTCTGCAGGGCGCCGTTCATGAAGCCGGCGAAGGAGTCGGAGAGATGCTCGCCGGCGAAGAGCAGAGGCCCGGCCTGCGGGGCGCGCGGCGGCTGCCCTTCGGTCTCCACCGCGAACAGGGAGGCGAAGCGGGTCAGCTGGCCCGGGCGGAAGCGCGAATAGGCGCCGCGGGTCAGCGGGTCCTCGGCCCAGCGGGTGCGGCGGAGGCGGCCGTTCGGGGTGGGGAGCTCGGGCAGCGCCCGCCGCGCGGCGACGGTGAAGCGCCGGGCAAGCTCGGCGGTGTCGACCGAGGCGGCGGCGTCGACCTGCCGTCCGCCGAGGAAATAGCAGAGCGCGGCCGGCCCGGGCCGCGGCGCCAGCGACTGCGCCTCCCAGACCTCCGCGAACTCACCGGCCGCCCAGAGCCCGCCGCCGAAGCCCATCGTCCGCCGCCAGACCGGCTGGTCGTAGCCGACGATCACCTTCTCGTTCCTGCCGAGCTGGGCCTCGTCGATGAAGGCGCGCCAGAGCGGCGGCAGCGGCCCCTCGATCCGCACCTCGCGCAAGGTCGTCGGCGGCAAGGCGAGGATGGCGCGCGCGGCAGTGACCCGCTCGCCGTCCGCGAAGGCGAGGCGGACGGCATCGGCGCCGATCTCGACGGCGGTCAGCCTCTTGTTCAGCCTGATGTCGGCCTGGTGCTCGGCGCCAAGCGCCCGCGCGACCTGGTCGGTGCCGCCCGAGATCAGATAGCGCTCGTCGGACTTGGAAAGCCGGTTGAGCCTTTGCCCGCGCACCGTCGGCAGGTTGAAGATCAGCTCCATCGCCGAAACCTCGTCGGGCTCCGAGCCGAACTCGGTGCGGATCCCGGCCTCGAGCGCGTCGCGCGCATCGCCGGGCCTGAGGCCGTGGCGGTCGAGATAGGCCTTCACCGTGAAGCGATCGAGATCCCGCGCGGCGCCGGCATAATCGGCGTCGAGCCGGTCGGCGTCGGCGGTGATCCGCGCAGCGATGCCGCGCAGCGCCGCCGCCAGCCGCGCCTCGGGGACGATCGCGCCGCTGCGCGCGATCTGGATCTCGCGCGACGGGCCGAACGCCTCGCGGTCGACCCGGGTCAGCCGGAAGCGGCGGATCATCGCCAGCATGTCCGCATGATCGGTGTTCACCAGTTGCGCGCCCTCGTCGAAGGCGAAGTCCGGCGCGAACACGCCGCGCACGCTGCGGGTGCGGCCGCCGACCGCGGCCCGCGCCTCGTAGAGCGTCGCCGGCACGCGGTGGCTGCGCAGCACGTCGAGCGCGCCGAGCCCGGCAAGGCCGCCGCCGACGATCGCCACGCCGCTCATCCCCTGCGCGAAGGCCGGCCAGCGCGGCCAGGTGGCGAGGCCGACGCCGCCTGCGAGCGCGGCCAGGACGCGGCGGCGGGTGATGTCGGCGCTGCCGCCGCGGGCGGCCGGGGGCGCGCCCTCGGCCGCCAGGTTCATCGCCCGCGCCCGTTCCAGCGCCCGCCAGATGCTGCTGCCCCGCATGTTCCGCTCCCCTTTTTGCCCTTCAGGACAGCATAGCCGAATTAAGCCGCGGGCATAGCGGCTTCGGCCGCTTTCGCGCCTTGCCCTTGGCCCGTGCGCTTTGTTAGAGCAGCGGCACGCAAAAGCAGGAGGATGGACCGACATGGCAGCCGAAGGCGACGCCACCAAGGACTTGAAGGCGCATCAGGGCACCTACGCGGCATTCACCGGGCTGATGAAATGGGGCGCGATCCTCTGCGTGATCGTCGCTTTGATCGTGATCATGGTCATCCGCAAATAGAGGGGAGCCGGGGGGCGATGGACAGGGGGCAAGGAACTTGAAGATCGCCGTCCTCAAGGAGGGAGAGGCGGGCGAGCGCCGCGTCGCGGCGTCGCCGGAAACGGTCAAGAAATTCACCGCGCTCGGCGCCGGCGTCGCGGTCGAGAACGGCGCCGGTGAAAATGCCGCGGTGGCCGATGCGGATTACGAGGCCGCCGGCGCCACCACCGGCACGCGGGCGGATGTGCTGAAGGATGCCGACATCATCCTCTGCGTCCAGGGTCCGGACCCGGCAACGCTGACCGGCGTCAAGTCGGGAGCCCTCTTGGTCGGCGGGCTCAACCCGGTCGGGCAGCGGGCCCGGATCGATGCCTATGCCGCGGCCGGGCTCGACACGCTGGCGATGGAATGGATGCCGCGCATCACCCGCGCCCAATCGATGGACATCCTCTCCTCCCAGTCGAACCTCGCCGGCTACAAGGCGGTGCTCGACGCGGCGGCGGAATATGGCCGCGCCTTCCCGATGATGATGACCGCGGCCGGCACCGTCTCCGCGGCCAAGCTGTTCGTGATGGGCGTCGGCGTCGCCGGCCTGCAGGCGATCGCGACCGGGCGGCGGCTCGGCGCGCAGGTCTCCGCGACCGACGTCCGGTCGGCGACCAAGGAGCAGATCCTCTCACTGGGCGCCAAGCCGATCTTCGTCGAGAGCGTGGCGGGGATCGAGGGCGAGGGCGCCGGCGGCTACGCCACCGAGATGTCCGAGGAATATAAGAAGGCGCAGGCCGAGCTTGTCTCCAGCCATATCGCCAAGCAGGACATCGTCATCACCACCGCGCTCATCCCGGGCCGGCCGGCGCCGCGGCTGATCTCGGACGCGCAGCTCGCGACGATGAAGCCGGGCAGCGTCATCGTCGACCTCGCCGTCGAGCAGGGCGGCAATGTCGAAGGCGCGAAAGCGGGCGAGGTGGCCGTGGTGCACGGCGTCAAGATCGTCGGCCACCGCAACGTCCCGAGCCGCCTCGCCGCCGACAGCTCGGCTTTGTTCGCGCGCAACCTCTTCAACTTCCTCTCCGCCTTCTGGGACGCCGAAACCAAGGCGCCGGTCCTTCCCGACGACGACGAGATCGTGAAGGGGATCAGGCTGACCCACGGCGGCAAGGTCGTCCACGAACGGCTGCTGGGATGAGCCGAAGCTGTCCTCTCAATCCTCCCCTGAAAGGGGAGGGGAACCAGCCGCAGGCTGGTGGAGGGGTATCAGCGTTGGAATGGGGCGCGGAGTCAGCGATTCATCCGGAGCCGCTGACACCCCTCCGTCGCGCTGACGCGCGCCAAAGCTGGGTCGATCGTGCCCCCGGCACGATCTTGGATTGCCGGGGGCAATCCAACCCAGCTTTCCCCTCAAAGGGGAGGATTGGTTGATGCTCAGCGGTCCGCGAAAGACCGTCCAACGCGCGCGCAAGCTGCGCAAGGAGATGTCGCTTCCTGAAATCCTGCTCTGGCGGGAACTCCGCAAGCGACCGTCAGACCTGAAATTTCGGAAGCAGCATCCCGCAGGCCCATTCGTTGCGGACTTCTTCTGCCATGAGGCGCGCCTTGTGGTCGAAGTCGATGGTGAAGCGCACGATCGCGGCAGCAGGCCCAGGCGGGACGCATTGCGCGATCGCTGGTTCACGGCACGCCGCTTCAAGACGATGCGTATCCCCACCCGGGAGATTCTGGCTGACTTGGAGAGCGTGATCCGCGGCATCGTCGTGCAAGCCACGGACAACAATCCTCCCCTGAAAGGGGAGGGGGACCATGCGCAGCATGGTGGAGGGGTATCAGCGTTGGAGCGCGATGCAGCTTCCGCCGCACATCCTCTACCGCTGACACCCCTCCACCACCTGCCTTCGGCAGGCGGTCCCCCTCCCCCCCTGGGGGAGGAGTTGTGAGAGGCGCTGCCGCTGCGGCAGGCGTGGTTTCGGCTGCGGTCCTGCTCGCGCCCGGCTGCGGCGGCGGCAGCGAGAATAAGGCGGCGGCCGCCGATCCGGTGCGGCGTGCCAGTTTCCGCAGCCTTGCAGCGCGCGATTTCCTGTTCACCTGCGGCGGCGGCCGCGAGCGGATCGAGACGCGGCGCCAGCTGGAGCGGATGGGCGAGCTCACCCGCTTCGCCGACGAGAAAGGGGCGATGCCTTCGCTCCAGCTCGCCGCCAACGATTGGGCCGGCCTCTCGCGGCTGGACCGCCGTCCGCCCTGCGGCCCCGGCGAGGCGGCCTATCGGGCTGCGCTGACCGATTTCTCGGCCCGGCTCGACGAGCTTGCCGCAAGCATCGGGACCTACCAGCCGTGAAGGCGGCGATCGCCTTCGTCGCCGCCGTCGCGCTCGCGGCTTGCGCGGAGGCCGGCACCGGGACCGGCTGGAGCCGCGCGTCCGATCTCTCCGTCTATTCCTCGGCCCATGCTTATGCGCGGATCGCCTGGGAGCAGGAGGTGATGTGCGCGGGCTTCAATCCGGCGCGGGTCACGGCCGGCTTCGAGCGCGAGTTCGGCGCCCGCGATGCGGCGGTGCGCGCGGCGCTGGTGCGGCTGCACGGCGAGGCGGCGCTGGCGCGGAACGGGACCCCATATGTGGCCCGCGTCGGCTGCGGCGACCTGCCCGACGGACAATGGCGCGACCGTTATTCCCGGCTGCTCCGGGTCCTGGAAATCAGGCTCGGGCTTATCTGAGGGGGATTCATGGACTTCATCTCGATCCTGTCGATCTTCGTCTTGGCATGCTTCGTCGGCTATTATGTCGTCTGGTCGGTGACGCCGGCTCTGCACACGCCGCTGATGTCGGTGACCAACGCCATTTCCTCGGTCATCGTGGTCGGCGCGCTGATCGCAGCTGCGGCGGCCGGCGCGCAGGGCGCCAAATGGCTTGGCCTGCTCGCCGTGGTGATGGCGAGCGTCAACATCTTCGGCGGCTTCGCGGTCACGGCCCGAATGCTCGCCATGTACAAGAAGAAGGAGCGCGGCTGATGGGGGAGGGAGCCGCAACGCCCGCATGGGTGATGCTTGCCTATCTGGTGTCGGGGATGTGCTTCATCCTCGCCTTGCGGGGATTGTCGAGCCCCGAAAGCAGCCGGCGCGGCAACCGGTTCGGCATGTTCGGCATGGCGCTGGCCCTGGTCACGACGCTCGTCCACTACCATCCGGTCGGGACGCAGAATCTGGCCGGCATCGCCATCGACTACACGCTCTTCGCGGAAATCCTGGTCGCGATCGCGATCGGCGCGACGATCGGCCTCGTCACCGCGCGGCGGATCGCGATGACCGCGATGCCGCAGCTCGTCGCCGCCTTCCACAGCCTGGTCGGCATGGCGGCGGTGCTGGTCGGCGCCGCGGCCTTCCTCAACCCCGACGCGTTCGGCATTGCCGACGCCGGCGGGCTGATCCATCTCAACAGCCGGATCGAGATGGGGCTCGGCGTCGCGATCGGTGCGATCACCTTCTCGGGCTCGGTGATCGCCTTCCTCAAGCTGAACGGCAACATGTCGGGCAAGCCGATCATCCTGCCGCTCAGGCATGTGATCAATCTCGGCACGCTCGCCGGAATCCTCGGCCTGATCGCCTATTTCACCCAGGATCAGTCGCCCTGGATCTTCTGGACCGTGGCCGGCCTCAGCTTCGCGATCGGCTTCCTGCTGATCATCCCGATCGGCGGCGCCGACATGCCGGTGGTCGTCTCGATGCTCAACTCCTATTCGGGCTGGGCCGCGGCCGCGATGGGCTTCACCCTGCACAACAGCGCGATGATCATCACCGGCGCCCTGGTCGGCAGCTCAGGCGCGATCCTCTCCTACATCATGTGCCGAGCGATGAACCGCTCGTTCCTTTCGGTGATCTCGGGCGGCTTCGGCGGCGATGCGGTGGCGGCGGGCGCGGCCGCGGCGATCGACCGGCCCTGGAAGCGCGGCTCGGCCGAGGATGCCGCCTTCCTGATGAGCCAGGCCGAGGAGGTGATCATCGTTCCCGGCTACGGCATGGCGGTCGCCCAGGCGCAGCATGCGCTGCGCGAGATGGGGGATCAGCTCAAGAAGGAAGGCGTCACCGTCAAATATGCGATCCACCCGGTCGCAGGCCGCATGCCCGGCCATATGAACGTCCTGCTCGCCGAGGCGAACGTTCCCTATGACGAAGTGTTCGAGCTCGAGGACATCAACGCCGAGTTCAGCCGCGCCGATGTCGCCTTCGTGATCGGCGCCAACGACGTCACCAACCCGGCCGCCAAGACCGACAAGAGCTCGCCGATCTACGGCATGCCTGTGCTCGACGTGGAAAAGGCGAAGACCGTCCTCTTCGTGAAGCGCTCGATGGGCGGGGTCGGCTATGCCGGCGTCGACAACGAGCTCTTCTACCGCGACAACACCATGATGCTGCTCGCGGACGCGAAGAAGATGGTCGAGGAAATCGTCAAGGCCTTGGGCTGAGAGGGCGGCATGACCAGCGTGGGTTCGATCCTGGGCGGCGCGTTCGGATTGATCGGCCGCCATCCCCTTTCCGTCCTGGTCTGGGGCCTGCTCTATCTTGCCGCCTTCGCCGCTTTGCTCTTCGCGATGCAGCCCCTGTTCCAGATCTACGGCGACCTGTTCGCGCAGCAGCTCGCGGCAGGGCCTGGCAAGCCGTTCGATCCGCAGGCGATGCAGCCCTACATGGCCCGGCTGCAGGCGGCCGGCGGCATCGTCTTCCTGACCGAGATCGGCATGTTCGCCTTGCTGATGATCCTGTTCACCGCCACCCAGCGCGCCGTCCTGCGGCCCTGGCAACGCGGCTTCTTCTTCCTGCGCCTCGGCGGCGAC
>JAFAZM010000233.1 GCA_019239785.1 Sphingomonadaceae bacterium | reverse complement strand
CTCAGGACAAACCCGTCATTCCCGCGAAAGCGGGAATCCAGGCTGCGTTCGAGCCCCTCACCAAGACCCGCTGGATTCCCGCTTTGGCGGGAATGACGGCAAGGGGTTTAAAGCGGCATCAACGCCGCCGCGAGCCAGCGGCCTTCGCCGCGGAGCAGACCCCAGGTGCGGGCGGCGGCACGGCTGTCCATCGGCTCGACGCCGATCCCCTGATCCTCCAGCGCGGCGACGAAGGCGCGCGGCGGGAAGGCCATCGCGGCGCCGGTGCCGAGGATCAGGAATTCGGGCGGCGGATCGAGCGCCAGGACCGGCGCGACGTCCGCCGCGGCAAGCGCCTCGAGCGCCGGCGGCTGCCAGGGAAAGGCCGCCTCCGGCGTCAGCAGCAGCGCGGGATAAGAGCGGCCGTCGAGGAGGAAGTCGCGTCCGGCAAAACCCTGGACGCGCGGCCCCGCCGCCGGCGGGACCGGCTCAAACCTGGGCGCCGTCAAAGCTCTCGTTCTTCGGCCCGTCGCGCCTCGTCGGGCCGGCGCCCGTTTTCGGCTGGGCCCTGAGGCCGAGGGTGATCAGCATCGAGGCCGAGACGTAGATCGACGAATAGGTGCCGATGATGATGCCGAGCATCATCGCCGCGCTGAAGCCGAGCAGCACATTGCCGCCGAAGATCAGCAGCGAGCCCAATGCCAGCAGCACCGTGATCGAGGTCATCACCGTGCGCGGCAGCACCTCGTTGACCGAGAGGTCGATCAGCGGCCCCATGTCCATCTTGCGGTACTTGCGCATATTCTCGCGGATGCGGTCGTCGACGACGATCTTGTCGTTGATCGAATAGCCGATGATGGTGAGGATCGCGGCGACGGTGGTCAGATCGAACTCCAGCCGCGTGATCGCGAAGAAGCCAAGGGTCATCAGCACGTCGTGCATGACCGCGACGAAGGTCGAGACGCCGAACTGCCATTCGTAGCGCAGCCAGGAGAAGACGGCGATGCCGAACACGGCGAGCAGCACGGCGATGACGCCCTTGCGGATCAGCTCGTCCGAGACCTTGCCCGAGACATTGTCCGACCGGGTGAAGTTCACCCCGGGGAATTCGGCGCGGAGCGAGGCCTGGACGCGACTCGCCTCCGCAGCCGCGGCGCCCGGATCGTCCGAGGCGGGCACCGGCAGGCGGATCGAGACGGTGCGGCCGTCGCCATATTGGGTCGGGTGCGATTCGCCGAAGCCAAGCCGATCGACGTTCGCGCGCACCCGCTCGAGCGGCGGCGCCTGCGGGAATTGCGCCTCGATCATCAGGCCGCCGACGAAGTCGACGCCGAGGTTGAGGCCCTGGAACCAGACGGCGGCGACGGCGAGCAAAGTGAGGAAGCCGGTGATCCCGAACGCCCAGTAACGCAATCGGACGAAGCCGATATTGGTGTCCTCGGGGATCAGCTTGAGCAGGCGCATGTCTCTGGCCTCAGATATGGATTTCGGTCGGCCGCTTCGCGCGGATCCAGTGCGCGACGAGCATCCGGGTGAAGACGACCGCGGTGAACACCGAGGTGATGATGCCGATCAGCAGGACCACCGCGAAGCCCTTGATCGGGCCGGAGCCCATCAGCAGCATGATCGCGCCGGCGATGAAGTGGATCACGTTCGCCTCGAAGATCGTCCGGCTCGCTTCCTTGTAGCCGTTCTCGACCGCCATCACGACGCTTCGGCCCTTGCGCCGTTCCTCGCGGATGCGCTCGTTGATCAGCACGTTGGCGTCGACCGCGGTGCCGAGCGTCAGCACGAAGCCGGCGATGCCTGGCAGGGTGAGGGTCGCGTTGATCAGCGCCATCACGCCGACGATGATGAACAGGTTAATCACCACCGCCAGATTGGCGTAGACCCCGAAGCGGCCGTAGCTCAGCAGCATGAAGACGAGCACCGCGACCGTCGCGACGATGCTTGCGAGGATGCCGGCATGGATCGAATCGGCGCCGAGATCGGGGCCGACGGTCCGCTCCTCGACCACGCGCAAGTTCACCGGCAGCGCGCCCGACTGGAGCGAAATGGCGAGCTCGTTGGCGCTGTCGACGGTGAAGCTGCCGCTGATCTGGGCGGTGCCGCCGAGGATCGGCTCGTGGATGTTGGGCGCGGAGAGGACGACGTTGTCGAGGATGATCGCGAACGGCTTGCCGACATTCTCCTGCGTCACCCTGGCGAAGCGGCGGGTGCCGTTGCTGTCGAAACCGATGTTGACCACCGGCCGCCCGTCCTGGGAATCGTAGGCCTGGCGGGCGCTGGAGATCATGTCGCCGGTGATGATCGCGCGGCGCTGGACGGCAATCCGGCCCGGCGCGCCGCCGCGGCTGCCTTCGAGATAGGGCAGGATCTGGCTCCCGATCGGGGCGCGGCCGGCGGCGAGCTGCTCCGGCGTGACGCTGAGGTCGACGAGCCGGAACTCGAGCCGCGCGGTGCGGCCGATCAGGGCCTTGAGCTGCTCCGGATTCTGGAGGCCCGGCACCTCGACGAGGATGCGGTTGCTGCCTTGGCGGACGATCGTAGGCTCGCGCGTGCCGAGGCTGTTGATGCGCCGGTCGATCACCTCGCGCGCCGCGGTCATCGCCTGGTCGATCGCGGCGTCGAGGCCCGACTGCGTCGGCCGCAAGATGATCCGGTTGCCTTGGGCGAGGACGTCCCATTCGCGGGCGCCGCCGAAGGCCGAGGGCCGGGTCTGGTCGCGTGCCACCCCCATCGCCGCCTCGACCTGGGCCGGGTTGCGGACGACGAAGCTCAGCTGGCCGCCGGTGGTCGAGAGCTCGCCGATGTCGATCGGCGCCGGCGAGGCGGTGCGCATCGAGCGCCGGATCGTGTCCTCGAGCAGGGCGGCGCGCTGGCGGGCGACGTCGCCGGTGTCCGCCTCGAGCAGCAAATGGCTGCCGCCGGCGAGGTCGAGGCCGAGATTGACATGGATCTTCTGCGCCCAGGCGGGGAGATATTGCGAAGCGGCGGGCGGCAGCAGGCTGGGCACCGAAAGCAGGATGCCGAAGGCGAGGATCGCCCAGATGCCGATCACCTTCCAGCGGGGAAAGCTGAGCATCAGTCGTTGGCTGCCTTGGCGCCGTGCGGACGCAGGTCGCTCAGCATCGACTTGACCACGCGGACGCGTACGTCCTTGGCGATCTCCAGCTCGATCTCGTTCTCGTCGACCTTCGTGACCTTGCCGATCAGGCCGCCGGTGGTGACCGCGATGTCGCGCGGCTTGACCGAGCCGAGCATCGCCTGATGCTCCTTCATCCTTTTCTGCTGCGGCCGGATCATCAGCACGTAGAAGATGATGAAGACGAGGATGAGCGGGGCAAAGCTCACCAGGCTCGAGACGGTGCTGCCGGCGGCGGTGCCGCCATTGGTCGCCTGAGCAAAAGCTGGGGATTCGAACATCATTTCCTACCTGGAGAGGAGGCGGCGCGAAGGCGCTCGTCCTGAGAGCGCGGTGCGACTATCATGGGTATCGGCGATTGCCAAGGCAAGGAGGCGACCATGATCATCGTGAAGGGTGAGGTGCGGTTCGCGGACGGCGAGATCGGGCGGCTGAAGGGCGAGTTCGAGGCAATGATCCGGGCGACCCGGGCGGAGGC
>JAFAZM010000153.1 GCA_019239785.1 Sphingomonadaceae bacterium | reverse complement strand
CCGGTGGATCACGCCCAATGCGCGATAGCATTCCTCCTCGGTCTCGACGATCGCGCGGAACGCCATGATGTCCGAAAGCTGCTCGAGGCTGACGTGGCGCTCGGACATCTTCTTCCAGATCGAATAGGGGTGTTTCTCGCGCCCCGTCACCTCGGCCTCGATCCCCTGGCGACCGAGCAGCAGCTTCAGCCCCGAGGCGATCTTGAGGATGCGGTCCTCGCCCTCGACCTTGAGCGCGTCGAGCCGGCGGGTGATCGATGCGTACGCCTCGGGCTCGAGCTCGGCGAAGGCGAGGCTCTGCATCTCCTTCATGAACTCGTACATGCCGATCCGCTCGGCGAGCGGGGCGTAGATGTCCATCGTCTCGCGCGCGATGCGGCGGCGCTTGTCCGGGTTCTTGATGAAATGGAGCGTCCGCATGTTGTGCAGCCGGTCGGCGAGCTTGACCAGCAGCACGCGGATGTCGTCCGACATGGCGAGCAGGAACTTGCGCAGATTCTCCGCGGCGCGCTGGCTCTCGCTCTGCGCCTCGATCTTGGAAAGCTTGGTCACCCCGTCGACCAGGCGGGCGACGTTCTTGCCGAACAGTTTCTTGATCTCGGCCGGGGTCGCGAGCGTGTCCTCGATCGTGTCGTGGAGGATCGCGGTGACGATCGTCTCGTCGTCGAGATGGAGGTCGGTGAGGATGCCGGCGACCTCGATCGGATGGCTGTAATAAGGGTCGCCCGAGGCGCGGGTCTGCGAGCCGTGCGCCTTCATCGAGAAGACGTAGGCGCGGTTCAGCATCGCCTCGTCGGCGTCGGGGTCGTAGCCCCTGACCTTCTCGACCAGTTCATATTGCCTCAGCACCGTTCCAAAATGGGGTGCGGCGCCCTCGGGGGCAACGGAAAAGTGCGCTTTCGGTCGGGAAGTGGGCCAAGCCCAAAATCCATAGCATATGACAACCGAATCGGATTAGGGTCCGCGCCATGATCCGGCCCGATCATCGCAAGGCGATCCTGGTGGAATGCGCCCTGCCCAAGGCGCTCGAGGCGGTCGGCGAGCGCTGGTCCTTCCTGATCCTGCGCGGCGCCTTCAACGGCCTCGCCCATTTCGAGGAATTCCAGTCGACGCTCGGCATCGCCCGCAACATCCTCTCCAACCGGCTCGGGCGGCTGGTCGGGCACGATATCCTGCGGCGCGAGCCCGATCCGGCGGACCGGCGCAAGATCGCGTATCGGCTGACCGACAAGGGCCGGGCGCTGCTGCCGGTGCTGATCACCTTGCGGCAATGGGGCGAGAAATGGATTTCGGGTGTGCCGAGCAACCCGGTGCTGGTCGATCGTCAGGATCGGCGGCCGGTGGCCCCGATGACGGTGCGGGCGTCCGACGGCCGCACGCTCGATCTCAATGAATTGGAATGGGTCGACCGCACGGAATTGGGGCCGGACGGCGCGTAGCCGTCCAGCCCCATCGATCCCCCGATATTGAAAAAATCAGGGGCTATTGCTGACGTTCTTGCCGTTGCCCGCGATCGCGGCGGCGCCGATCAGCACGACCAGGATGACGCCGAGGATGACTGCGGTGCCGCGGCCATGATGGTTCTCATCGTCCTGCAGGAAGCTCGCGCCGCTCAGCTGCGGCATGGCGCGTGCGACGCTCAGTGAAGACGCGGCGTTCGAGGCCACCGGCGCAATCGCCATGAGGCCCGCCGCCAGCATCATTGTTGCTTTTCTAACCTTCACATTTGCCTCCCTTCGCCGGGCGTTTCGCGCCCGTTCAAAATTGCCGGCACGTCCTAGCACGCAAAGGTGCACCACAGTCAAGCCGGGCGTTCGCCCGCGCCGACGAAATCGGCATCACTGTTGCGAAAAGGTCAACCGTCGTAATCGGCGCCCGCATTGTTGTTGCGCTGCGGCGCCGCTGCGGTGAGGCGCAGCGCCTCGGCCGAGGCGCTGATCGAGCCGACCTCGTCCGCGACGTCGTCCTCGTCGACCTGGACCCGCTGCAGGCTGCCGATCAGGCTCTCCTCGAGATCGCGCGGCTTGACCGTGGTCTCGGCCACCTCGCGCAGCGCGACGACCGGATTCTTGTCGCGGTCGCGGTCGATGGTGAGCTCGGCGCCGCCGGAAATCTGCCGCGCCCGCTGCGCGGAGAGCAGCACCAGGTCGAAACGGTTGGGAATCTTGTCGACGCAATCTTCGACGGTCACGCGCGCCATGCGGCAGCTCCACTCAAATAGACATGCTTGGGAAAGGGCGGGGACGTAGGTTCATCCCCTCCAAAAGTCAACGATTCCCTGGGGCCGCGGCGTCACACCCGCATCGGCATCAGCACGTAGAGCGCCGCTGCCTTGTCGTTCTCCCGCAGCAGGGTCGGCGCGGCGGCGTCGGCAAGATGGACCTCCATGACGTCGCCTTCGATCTGCCCCAATATGTCGAGCAGGTAGCGGGCGTTGAAGCCGATCTCGAGGCCGTCGGCGCCGTAATCGGCGGAGACCTCCTCCGAGGCGGTACCGTTCTCCGGCGAGGTCACCGACAGGGTCACCCGGTCGCGGTCGAGCGACATCTTGACCGCGCGGGTGCGCTCGCTGGCGATGGTCGAGACGCGGTCGACGCCTTCCTCAAGGCTGCGCGGATCGAGCTTCAGCAATTTGTCGTTCGCGGTCGGGATGACGCGGGTATAATCGGGGAAGGTGCCGTCGATCAGCTTCGAGGTCAGCACCGCATTGCCGAGCCCGAAGCGGATCTTGGATTCGGAGAGCGAGACCTCGACGGTGCCGTCGAGCTCGTCGAGCAATTTGCGTAGCTCCGCAACGCATTTGCGCGGGATGATCACGCCGGGCATGCCCGAGGCGCCGTCCGGCCGCGGCACGGTCACCCGCGCCAGCCGGTGGCCGTCGGTCGCCGCCGCCTTCAGCACCGGCTGCGCCTCGTCCGAGACGTGGACGTAGATGCCGTTGAGGTAATAGCGCGTCTCTTCGGTCGAGATGGCGAAGCGGGTCTTGTCGATGATCTGCCGCAAGGTCGCCGCGGGCAGCTCGAAGCTGGTCGGCAGGTCGCCCTCGGCGATGACCGGGAAATCGTCTCGCGGCAGCGTCGCCAGGGTGAAGCGGGCGCGGCCGGCATTGACCTGCATCCGCCCTTCGGCGGCGATCAGCTCGACCTGGCTGCCCTCCGGCAATTTGCGGACGATGTCGAACAAGGTGTGGGCCGGGACCGTGGTCGCGCCGGGCTCGCCGACCTCGGCCGGAACCGTCTCGTTGATCTGCAGGTCGAGGTCGGTCGCCATCAGCCGGAGGCCGCCATCCTCCTCCGCCTCGATCAGCACGTTCGACAGGATCGGAATCGTGTTCCTGCGTTCCACCACCGAATGGACGTGGCCCAGTCCCTTGAGGAGCGTGGCCCGTTCGATCGTCGCCTTCATTTATAACCCCTGCTTCACCGCATTTTCAGGTCGGATGAAGGGTTATAGCGGGCGATACGGGGGCCGCCAGCAGATTGTGCGAAAAAGGGCCGGGGCGTCGCAGCCCCGGCCCTTCTCCTTGTCGCTGCCGCTGCCGGGGGGTCAGAAGCGGAAGGCGAGACCGGCGACGCCCTGGTGGCGCTCGATGCCGTCCTGGTAGTTGGAATAGCGATATTCGGCGCGCAGGCTCACCGGCGTGTGCGGGATCGCCCATTCGACGCCGGCGCCGGCGCGGATGCCGTCGAGATTGGTGCCGTCGCGGACGTTGCCGACGGTCGCGACCAGGCGGGCATTGGTGTAGCCGGCCTTGGCGTAGATCAGCACGTTGGGGCTGACCACGGCGCCGACGCGGCCGCCGATATAGAGGTCGCGGCCGGCCTCGAGGCAGGCATTGCCGACGCAATCGTCGGTGGTCGAATCCGCCGCTTCGCCCTCGATGCCGACCACCGCATTGTGGATGCGGAAGTCGTAGCCGGCGCCGATCCCGTAGAGCAGGCCGCCACGGCTCTCGCCGCCGCCATGGACGTCGTCATAGCCGGCAATGGCCTCGACATGGCCGCCGCTGAAGGTCGGCCGCGCGTCCTGCGCGAAGGCCGGGGTGGCGGCGAAGCCGATGGCGGCAACGGCCGCGGTGAAGAGGATACGCATGTCAGTCTCCATGATTTGTCCCGCGATTCCGGGATGTTGGACAACACGGCCGAGCGATTGCCGGCGCTGTGTTGGCCGCCCAAGACAGCTTCGAGCCGCGCGCCGCCACGGCGCTGAGACGAAGCCGCACGGCGGCGCGACCGGCGCGACGAACGCGGCGCGGCGCGCGACGAAGCGGCGCGCATGAAAAAGGGCCGGGCGCGAACGCCCGGCCCTTCCTGTCTGGATCCCCGCTGTTGCGGGGATGACCCCTGCGGGGTCAGAAGCGGACGCCGAGCGCGCCTACGACCTGGTGGCGGTCGACGCCGTCCTGATAGTTGGAGTAACGATATTCGGTCCTCAGATAGCTATGGTCGCTGAGGCCGACCTGGACGCCGCCGCCGACGCGTACGCCGTCGAGGGCGCGGTGATCGGTGAAGTCGGCTGCGGTCGCGGCCGTCCCGTCGTCATAGGAGACGCGGGCACGGGCGTTGGTGTAACCGGCCTTGGCGTAAAGCAGGGTCCGGCTGCCGACCAGCGCGCCGACCCGGCCGCCGACATAGAGGTCGCGGCGGAGCCCGGCGCAAATGTTGTCGCCGGGGACGACGAGGCCGCTCTCGCAGCGGTCCGCCGAGCTGGTGGTGGCCTCCCCTTCGATGCCGAACAGGGCGCGGCCGGCCTGCAGGTCATAGCCGGCGCCGACGCCGTAGGTGACGCCGTTGGCGTGCACGCCGTCGACATGGGGCCGATCGTAGCCGACGATGCCGTCGATGTGGAAACCGCCTGCGGAAGGCGCATCCTGGGCGAAAGCGGGGGAAGCGATCAGGCCCGAAACCAGGGCGGCCAAAGCAACTTTACGCATGACTCAACTCCATCATTTACAGCTGGTCCCAATGGAATTGCGGGGCCAGCGCGCCGCCCCTGGGAGAGGTTTCCTGAACGCCGGGGAAACGGGATTTGCTGTTGCCAAGGCGCCGCGAACCGAGTGAAACAGAGGCCTATGTTGCGGGGCCGAAATTTCCTGTTTCTTTTCATCGCGATGGCTGCGCCGGCCGTGGCGCAGCCGCAATCGCTCGGCATTTTCGGCAGCTGGGGCGCGTTCCGCGACGGCGGCCGCTGCTATGCGATCAGCGAGCCGTTCGAGGCGCCGCCGGCGCTCGGCTGGCGCCCGTTCGCGTCGGTCGGCCACTGGCCAAGCCGGCGCGGCGGCGGCCAGCTCGACATCAGGCTGAGCCGCGAGAAACGGCAGGGCTCGGCGGTCCTGCTCAACATCGACGGGCGCAGCTTCCAATTGCTCGGCGGCGGCCGCGACGCCTGGGCTGCCGACCCGCGCGCCGACCAGGAAATCCAGGCGGCGATGCGCACCGGCGTCGACATGGCGGTGGAGACCCGCGGCGTCGACGGCCTGCTCGTCCGCGACCATTATCGGCTGCGCGGCGCCGCCACCGCGATGGATGCGGCCGCGATCGCCTGCGCCGGCCGCCGGTGACGGCCCGTTTCTTCATCGCCCGCCACGGCGAAACCGTGTTCAACGCCGCCGGCCGGATGCAGGGCGACGTGCCGCACACGCCTTTGACCCGCGCCGGCTTCGCCCAGGCCGACGAGATGGGCGCATTGCTGCGGGTGCGGCTCGGCGCGAAGCCGCGGCTGGCGCTCTGGGCTTCGCCCGCCGGCCGGGCGCTGCAAACCCTGGCGGTGATCGCCGAGCATCTGGAGCTCGATTGGCACGGGGCACGGACCGACGCGCGGCTGCGCGAGATCGACATCGGAGCCTGGACCGGCCGCCCCTATGCCGAGATCATGGCGGAGGCCGGCCCGATCCTCGACCGCGCCACCGGCCTGTTCAGCTGCCGGCCGCCCGGCGGCGAATGGTATGGCGAGATCGCCGCGCGGCTGCGCAGCTGGCTCGACGACACCGAAGCGGAGACCGGCGACCGGCTGGTGGTGATGCACGGCATGTCGTCGCGGGTGCTGCGCGGCCTGCTGACCGGCCAGCAGGAAAGACCGGGCTGCGGCGCGCCGGTGGCGGACGGGATCAGGCAGGGTGCGACGGTCGAGATCGCCGACGGCGTCGAACGCGTCCTCGAAACCGGCGAGGCGTTCGAGCCCTTCTGACGGACGGATGGAAATTCCGGGCGGCGGCGCCTACATAGGGCCTCTCATGACAGAGCTGATGTCCATCCCCGGTCATATCGACCCGGTTCCCGTGCCGCGCCCGCAGGCGCCGGCCGAAGGCGGGCGCGTCAACCTGATCGGCCTGTCCAAGGTGCAGATCCGCGCGGCCCTGAGCGAGGCGGGGCTGGACGAGAAGCAGGCCAAGCTCCGCGCCAAGCAGCTCTGGCACCAGATCTACAATCGCGGCGCCACCGATTTCGCGGCGATGAGCGACATCGCCAAGCCGCAGCGCGCCTGGCTGGCCGAGTGCTTCGCGATCGAACGGCCGGAGGTGGTGGTCGAGCAGGTCTCGACCGACGGCACCCGCAAATGGCTGCTGCGCACCCATGACGGCCACGATTTCGAGATGGTGTTCATTCCGGATGCGGATCGCGGCACGCTCTGCGTTTCCAGCCAGGTCGGCTGCACGCTCAATTGCCGCTTCTGCCACACCGGGACGATGCGGCTGGTCCGCAACCTCGAGCCGGGCGAGATCGTCGGCCAAGTGATGCTCGCCCGCGATTCGCTTGGCGAATGGCCGCCCTCCGCTGCGGAGCAGCAATCAAACTATGACCCCGAGGGCCGGATGCTCTCCAACATCGTGATGATGGGGATGGGCGAGCCGCTCTACAATTTCGATGCTGTCCGCGACGCGCTGAAGATCGTGATGGACGGCGACGGGCTGGGCCTGTCGCGGCGGCGGATCACCCTTTCGACTTCCGGCGTGGTGCCGATGATGGCGCGCGCCGGCGAGGAGATCGGCGTCAACCTCGCCGTCTCGCTGCATGCGGTCACCAAGGAAGTGCGCGACGAGATCGTGCCGCTCAACCGCAAATACGGGATCGAGGAACTGCTCGAGGCCTGCGCCGCTTACCCCGGCGCCAACAATGCGCGGCGGATCACCTTCGAATATGTGATGCTGAAGGGGAAGAACGACAGCGACGCGGATGCGCGCGAGCTCGTCCGCCTGATCCGCAAGTACAAGCTGCCGGCCAAGGTCAATCTCATCCCGTTCAACCCCTGGCCGGGCGCCGATTACGAATGCTCGGACGAGGAAAGGATCCGCCGCTTCTCGGAAATCGTCTTCGAGGCCGGGATCAGCGCCCCGATTCGGCGCCCGCGCGGCCGCGACATCATGGCCGCCTGCGGGCAATTGAAGTCCGCGGCCGAGAAGAAGAGCCGCGCCGAGCTCGACCGGATCGCCGCCGAAAAGCAGGCGGCGCTCGCCTGAGCACCGGCGGATCGCGGGTTCATCCCGGCTTGACGTTCGCGTGATGCGCCGCTTCAGTGCCCCTCAACAAGGGGATTTGAAAACATGTGGCTTCTCGACAAGATGCTCCGCAAGGTCATCCACCGCGGCGAGCTCGTCGTCACCGATCATGACGGCAAGGTCTATCGCTACGGCGCGCCCGATCCCGAGCTCAAGCCGGTCCATGCGCGGCTGACCGACAAGGGCGCCGCCTTCCACATCTCCAAGGATCCGCGCGTCGGCGCCGGCGAGGCCTATATGGACGGGCGGCTGGTGATCGAGCCGCCGGCCGACATCCGCGACCTGGTCCTGCTGATACGGCTGAACGCGCCGGCCGAGAGCCAGGACGACATCAGGCCGCGCGGACCGATCCGCAGGGCGATCGGCTATGCCGTCGGCAAGGTCGACCAGATCAACTGGAAGACGCGCTCGCGCCGGAACGCCGAGCATACCTACAACCTCACTCGCCGGCTCTACGAGCTCTTCCTCGACGAGGACCGGCAATACACGATGGCCTATTATCGGGACACGTCGAACAGCCTGGAGAAGGCCCAGCTCGACAAGAAGGCGCACATCGCCTCGAAGCTTTACCTGAAGCCCGGGATGAAGGTGCTGGACATCGGCTGCGGCTGGGGCGGTCTCGCCATGTATCTGCACCGCCATTACGACGTCGACGTGCTCGGCGTCGCGCTCGCCCCGGACCAGATCGAGTTCTGCAAGGAGCGCGCGGCGGAAGCCGGCGTCGCCGACCGGGTCAAGTTCGAGCTGATGGACTATCGCGACGTGACCGGGCAGTTCGACCGGATCACCAGCGTCGGCCTGATCGAGCATCTCGGCACGCCGCATTATCCGGGCTTCTTCGCCCATACGCGGCGGCTGCTGAAGGACGACGGGGTCATGTTCTCGCATTGCTGCGGGCGCATGGGCGAGCCCGGCGTCACCGACAAATGGACGCGCAAATATATCTTCCCGGGCGGCTATATCCCCGCTTTGTCCGAGCTCGTCACCGAGGCGGAAAAGCACCACATGATCGTCACCGACGTCGAGGCGATGCGTTACCATTATGCGCACACGCTGGAGGAATGGTATCGCCGCACGGTTGAGCATCGGGAGGAGATCACCGCCCTCTACGACGAGCGCTTCTATCGGATGTGGGAATTCTATCTGGTCGGCGCCGAGGCCGCCTTCCGCTATGGCGGCATGGTCAACTGGCAGATCCAATATGTGAAGCGCCGGGACGCCATCCCGATGACCCGCGACTATATGTACGAGGAAGCGGAACGGCTGCGGGCGAGCGAGGAGCCGCCCGAATGGCATCTCAGCCGGGCTGCGGAATAGGCGTCCTCGCCTCCACCAGGCCGGGCCCGCGCAGCATCCAGTAGAGCAGCAGCGCGATGAGCGGCGGTCCGGCCGGGAGGCCGGCGTCGTTGAGCGGGATTGCGAGCACCGGCAGCAGGAAGGCGAGGAAGGCGAGCCCGCGCCGGAGCGGCCCCTCCTGCGTCCCGCCCGGCTGCAATGCGACCAGGGCGGCGACGCTCACCACGGTCAGATCGTAGTTGAACGCATAAGGCAGGACGAGGAAGGTCGCGCAGGCGGTGGCGAGGCCGGCGCGTGGACCGTCCTTGGGCATGAACCGCCACAGGGCCGCCAGTGCGGCGAGCGCCGCCACCGCCTGCACCGCCCAGGCGGCCCCGGGCGGCAGCCCGGCGAGCAGCAGCGAGGGCGTCACCGTCGGCATCATCCGCAGGAAGAATTGGCCGGTGTCGCCGATCATCGCCGCCTGCGCGAACAATGTGTCGCCGAGCCAGGCGTCCCAATAGGACCAGCCGAAGGCGAGGCCCGAGGCGAGGATCAGGACGGCGACGGTTAGCGCCGCGGACAGGAATGCGCTCCACGCGCCGCGGCGGGCGAGCGCGAGCGGCATCAGCAGGGCCAGGTGCGGCTTCACCAGCATCAGCCCGATCAGCAGCCCGGCGGTGCGCGGCCGTTCGTCGAGCAGGCGCCAGGCGGCGAGCCACAGGGCGCCGAACAGGAAGCCGTAATGGCCGGTCCAGATGTTCATCAACGAGGCCGGCAGCAATAAAGCCGCCCAGGCCGGGAGCCCAGCCCCGCGCAGCCAGGGCCGCGCCGCCATGGCGAACGCGGCCCCGGTCAGGACCAGCCACAGCGCGAGCGAGACGAGGTAGGGGAAAGGCGCGAACAGCCAGACGTAGAAGAAGGAGACCGGCGCGTAGGAATAATTGTGGCCGAGCACGGCGCCGTGGAACAGGGCCCGCTGGTAGGCCTGGTAGGCGGGAATGTCGTAGATGGCGGGAAGCGGGCCGCCGAGCACCATATGGCCGGCCGTATAGACATTGGCGAAGTCGCGGCCGAGCAGGGTGCCTTCGCCGACCTGCCAGGAGGGGCTGGCGAGCGCGTTCGCCAGGTCCGGCCCGATATAGCGGAAGGCAAGGGCCATCCCGAGCGTGAAGCCGAGCAGCAGCAGGGGGCGGTCGCGCAGCAGGCTCGGCATCGTCTTCCTTCATTCGGGGCCGCCTCTCCTTATCGCCGCTGGAGCCGATAGGGAATCGGCGCAGATTATGCGCCGGGGGGTCATTCATCCGTCTCGCGCATTTTCCGGTTGAAACTTGTCCCGATTGGCGGAAGTCAGCTTTCTCCCGTCCACTGCCAGCCGGACCATGCATCCCTCCCAGCCCTTTCCTTCAGGTCCGGCCCCGCGCGCATTCTGGGAGCGCCGGGATTTCGTGCTCGTGCTGGTGCTGCTGTCCTGCGTGCCGTTGCTCTGGCCGGACATCCCGCCGATGACCGACCTGCCGGGCCATATGGGCCGCTACCGGGTCCAGCTCGAGCTCGCCAACTCGCCCGACCTCCAGCAATATTACGGCTTCCAGTGGCAGGTGATCGGCAATCTCGGCGTCGACCTGCTCGTCGAAGCGCTCGCTCCTTTGCTCGGGCTCGAAGCGGCGGTGAAGCTGATCATCCTCGCGATTCCGCCGCTGACCGTCGGCGGCCTGTTCTGGGTCGCCTATGAGGTGCACGGGCGGATCCCGCCGACCGCGATGTTCGCGGCGCCCTTCGCTTATTGCTTCCCCTTCCTGTTCGGCTTCGTGAACTTCGCGCTGGCGATGGCGCTGGTGATGGTCTGCTTCGGCCTGTGGCTGCGGCTCGGTAGGCTGCACCATGTCCGGCTCCGAGCCTTGCTGTTCGTGCCGATCTCGCTCGCGCTGTGGATCGTCCACGCCTTCGGCTGGGGCACCCTCGGCGTGCTCTGCTTCTCGGCGGAACTGGTCCGCCAGCACGATATGGGCCGCAACATCTTCGCGGCCGGCTTCCGCGCCGCCTTGCACTGCGCGGCCCTGTTGCCGCCGGTCGTCCTGATGTGGCTCTGGCGCAGCAACGCGGCGGGCGTCACCACCGACTGGTTCAACTGGACCCGCAAGCTCGACTGGCTGATGATGGCGCTTCGCGACCGCTGGGAATGGTTCGACGTCGGCGCGCTCGTCGTGGCCATCCTGGTCCTGCTCTGGTCGATCGGCGACTGGCGGCGGGTGACCTGGTCGCGCAACCTCGCCGCCTCCTTCCTCTTCCTCAGCCTGGTCTACGTGCTGCTGCCGCGGATCGTGTTCGGCTCGGCCTATGCCGACATGCGGCTCGCCCCCTATCTCTTCGCCATCGCCCTGGTCGCGATCCGCTTCAAGGAGCAGGCGAGCTTCAAGCTGCAGCGCGCGATCGCGATCGCCGGCCTGGCCTTCTTCCTGGTCCGCACCACCGGCTCGACGATCAGCGCCTGGCTCTACGACGAGAGCTATGATCGCGAGCTCGCCGCGCTCGATCATGTCCCGCACGGGGCGCGGATGGTGAGCTTCGTCGGCCGGCCCTGCGTCGAACCCTGGGCGATGTCGCGCCTGCTCCACATTCCGGGGCTTGCGATCGTCCGCAACCACGCCTTCTCGAACGACCAGTGGACGATGCAGGGCGCGCAATTGCTGCAGGTCCGCTATCGGCCCGGCTGGCCGTTCATCCGCGACGCCACTCAGGTCGTCACCGAATATCGCTGCCCGCGCGAGGTCTGGCGGCCGCTCGACATGGCGCTGGAGATGGTCCCGCGCGACGCCTTCGACTATATCTGGCTGATCAACCCGCCGCCCTACGACCCGAAGCTCACCTACGGGCTGGTACCGATCTGGCGGAGCGGAACGAGCGTGCTCTACCGGGTCGAGAGCAATGAAAAGAGCGACACGCCGGCCGGGAACGACAGCCGCCCGATTGCGTGACGCTCCAGCGCGAAGATCGCCTGGAAGAGCGCGTTGAGCGGCCGCGCCGGCACCTTGTCGTCGCTCGAGCTCTTGCCCACCGCCTTGCCGGCGAGGCGCACCGCCGCCGCGAGCGGGAAGAGCAGCGAGTTGAAATAGCCGATCTTCTCGATCTTCAGCCCGGCCGCCTCGGCGTCGCGCCTGAGGCCCTTCTTCGAGTAGCGCAGCTTGTGATGGTGGGCGAGATCGTGCGCGCTCCACATCCACTGATAGGCCGGCACGGTGACCAGGATCCTGCCATTCGGCTTCAATTTGCGGGCGATGCTGCGCAGGGATTCGGGGCGGCCGTCGACATGCTCCAGCACGTCGAGCAGGGCGACCAGATCATAAGCGCCGTCGGGGACGCCGGGCAGGTCCGGCAAGGGCGCGTCGCCGACCGGACGGCCGAGCCGCTGCGTTGCAAGTGCCCGGGCCGCGTCGTCCACCTCGAGCGCGTCCAGCCGGCCGAACCGCTCCAGCATCGCGAAATTGTGGCCGGTGCCGCAGCCCACTTCCAGGATGCGCGCATCCTCCGGCAGCTTCGCCTCGCGCGCGATCAGATCGGCGAGGATCTTGCGGCGCGCGACATACCACCAATGGACCTGGTCCTGCTCGGCCATCCGGTCGAAGACTTCGCGCTCCACTAGGCGCTGTCCTCTTCGTCTTCACCAAGGACCCCGATCTTCCGGCGGATCACGTAGAGCGGCCGCCGCTTCGTCTCGATCAGGATGCGCCCGACATATTCCCCAAGCACGCCCAGCGAGACGAGCTGCAGGCCGCCGAAGAAGAGGACGGCGACCATCAGCGAGGGATAGCCGGCGACGTCGGGGCCGAAGAGGATCGTCTTGACCACGACATAGACCATGTAGAGCAGGGCGAAGAAGGCGATGACCAGGCCGATATAGGACCAGATGCGCAGGGGCATGGTCGAGGCCGAGGTGATGCCGTCCAGTGCCAAGGTCCAGAGCTTCCAGTAGCGGAACTTGGTCTTGCCGACCTCGCGCGGGGCGCGCTCATATTCGACCGCGGCCTGGCGGAAGCCCGACCAGGCGAACAGGCCCTTCATGAAGCGGTTGCGCTCCGGCATCGCCTTGATGATGTCGACGACCGAGCGGTCGAGCAGGCGGAAGTCGCCGGCATGCTCCGGGATCTTGTCCGACGAGAGCCAATTGTGCGCGCGATAGTAGAGATCGGCGGTCAGCCGCTTGGGCAGGCTGTCGCTCTCGCGGTTGGTGCGCACGCCGTAGACGACTTCATAGCCGTCGCGCCATTTGGCGAGCATCGCGCCGATCACCTCGGGCGGATCCTGCAAATCGACGTCGATCGGAATCACCGCCTGGCCGGCGGCAAAATCGAGCCCGGCGGTGAGCGCCGCCTCCTTGCCGAAATTGCGCGACAGCGACAGCGCGTGGACGCGCCTGTCGGCCTGGTTCGCCTTCATGATCGCCGGGAGCGTATTGTCCTCGCTGCCGTCGTCGACATCA
>JAFAZM010000177.1 GCA_019239785.1 Sphingomonadaceae bacterium | reverse complement strand
GCAGCAGACGAGGATGTTGCGGACTTTGAGCACCGAGAGCCAGGAGCCGCGGTGGACCTCGGCCGCGGGCGCCCTGGGCGGATGCGGCGGCTCGCGCAGGGTGAACCAGATCAGCAAGGCGGTGACGAGGCCGGGCAGGCCGGCGAGGAAGAAGGCGCTGCGCCAGCCGTGCAGCGCGGCGAAGGCGACGAGGACGACCGGCGCGACGAACGAGCCGAGCAAATTGGAGCCGAAATTCTGCGCGATCCCCTGGGCGATGCCGCGATGGCGCGGATCGACCTCGGTGACGATCATCGCATGGCTGATCGGCATCACCCCGCCCTCGGCGATGCCCATCAGCATCCGGATCGCGAGCAGGGCGGCGAAGAGTTGGGCGAGGCCGGTGAGGAAGGAGCAGAGGCAGAAGGCGAGGGTGGTGAGGATCAGCGGCAGCTTCCGGTTGCGCAGCGCATCGGAGAGGCCGCCCATCCCGAAGGCCGCGAAGGACCAGGTCAGCGACAGCGCGCTCGCCAGCAGGCCGACCTGGGTGTTGGAGAGGCCGAGGTCGGGCTTCACCATCGGCATCAGCACGTTCAGCGCCTGGCGGTCGAAAAAGACGATGCCGAAATTGAGACTGAGCAGGCCGACCAGCCAGGCCTGGTAGGCAGAAGAGGGCCGTGCCGCGGCGGCGCCGGCCGCGGGAAGCGCGGCGTCGCTCATGGGAAGGGCCGGATCGGGTCCGTGCCGTCCCAGCCGACCGAAGCCTGCCAGAAGCGGGTGAAGGCCGCCTCCATGCCTGCGGTCGCCGGGATCAACTCGAGGAAGCCCGAATTGCCCGCTTTCTCCAGATAGACGACGTCGCCGCCGGTCGGCACGCCGGCGCGGAAGGCCGCCTGATAGCCGTCGCGCTCGAGCGCGGCGAGGTCGGCGTCGACGTCGTCGCTGGCGCGGCCGAGATGGTGGAAGCCGTAGCCGCGCGCGTCGATCGTCTCTTTGTACACCGAGGGATTGGCATCGTTCGGCTGGATCAATTCGATCTGCATATGGCCGGCAAAGGCCATGGCAATGGCGACGTCGGCGGTGGAGGGGCCGCCGCGATAGACCGGATGCTCGCCGCTGAAATGGTCGAGCAGGAACCAGGGTCCGACCCGGCAATCCGCGATCCAGGAGGCGATCGCCTCCTTTATGTCCTTCACGACGAAGGCGGTCTGGATGATGCCGCCCCGCGGCCCGCCGAACGCATATTCGCCCATGCTCCTGTCCTCCCCAGAGCGAATAAGGCACGGCCGCGCAGTGGAAGCGAGGCGGTTCGGCGTGCGTTTCACCGGGTGAACGCTGACGCAAAATCCTCCCCTGAAAGGGGAGGGGGACCGCGCCGCGCAGCGGTGGGGTGGTGGGGTATCAGCGGCTGAGGGTCTGCTTCCACCGCTAACAACCCCTCCACACCGCCTTCGGCGGGGGTCTCCCCCGCCTTTGGGGCAGGAATTTGTGATTTCCCATTCCCAATCGCCTCTGCACGCGGCAGAGGCGCGTCATGACCGCAAAACGCCGCATCGGCCCCTTCACGCTCGGCCCGATCGGGCTCGGCTGCATGTCGTTGAGCCACGCTTATGGCAGGCCGCCCGATCCGGCGCACTCCATTCGGCTGCTCAACCACGCGCTCGACATCGGCTACGACTTCCTCGACAGCGCCGCGCTCTACGGCTTCGGCGCGAACGAGAGCCTGCTCGGCGGGGCGGTCGGCCATCGCCGGTCGGAATATGTGCTCGCCTCCAAATGCGGGATGACGGGGGTCGACGGCCGGCGCGTCCTGGACGGGCGGCCCGAGACATTGCTGCGCACGCTCGACGAATCGCTGGCCCGCCTCAGGACTGAGGTGATCGACCTCTATTACCTGCACCGCTGGGACAAGCGGGTGCCGATCGAGGAGTCGGTCGGCGCGCTCGGGCGGATGGTCGAGAGCGGCAAGGTCCGCGCGATCGGGCTGAGCGAGGTCTCCGCGGCGACCTTGCGCAAGGCGCATCAGGTCCATCCGATCGCGGCGGTGCAGAACGAATATTCACCCTGGTCGCGCAACGTCGAGCTCGGCCTGCTGGAAACGGCGAAGGAATTGGGGATCGCGCTCGTCGCCTTCTCGCCGACCGCGCGCGGCTTCCTCGCCGGCCGGGTGCGGTCGGAGGACGAGCTGGAGGAGGGGGATCTGCGCCGCACGATGCCGCGCTTCCAGGGCGACAATCTCGCCCGCAATCTCACCCTCTACGACCGGTTCAGCCAGCTCGCCGAAGATGCGGGCTGCACGCCGGCGCAGCTCTCGCTCGCCTGGCTGCTGACCCGCGGCGACCATGTCGTGCCGATCCCGGGCACCACCTCGATCCGCCACCTGGAGGAGAATCTCGCCGCCGGCACCTTCGCGCTTTCCGCGGATGTCGTCGATGAGATCGATGCGTTGCTCGAGCCCGGTGCCGTGGCCGGCGCGCGCTATCCCGAAGCGGCGCAGGCGGACATCGATACGGAGGAGTTTTGACGCTCCCTAGATTCTCCCCGGGACGGGGAGGGGGACCATGCGCAGCATGGTGGAGGGGGCCCCGAGTTTAGGGCGCCTCTTCCTCCGGGCCCCTCCACCACGCCGCTCCGCGTCGCGGTCCCCCTCCCCGTCCCGGGGAGGATCTATGAGGCCCTACCCCTTCAGCTTCGCCACGATATGCCGCCCGGAGGCAAGGTCCTGCACGATGCTGCCAAGCGACTTGTAGATCGTCACGTCGCCTTCGCTCACCCTCCCCTGCAAGGTCCCCGCGAACACCTCGCCGATCTCGCCGAGCAGGTGTTCCGGGCCGATCGCGCCGGCGGCGAGGGCGTTCAGATATTCGGCGCCCTGGGCGCGGACGCCTTCCTCATGGTCGGCGAAGAAGCGGGCGCGGGCGACCAACTCATTGTCGATCTCGACCGGACCGGCGCGGGACGAGCCGACCGCATTGATGTGCGTGCCGTCCGCCACCCATTCGCTCAACAGGATCGGCTCCGGCGACGCGCTGACCGTGCAGACGATGTCGGCCTCGGTGACGGCTTCCGCCACTGTCGCGCAGGCGGCGGCGCCATGCGCCGCGGCGAAGGCTTCCGCCTTGGCCGGATCGCGGCCCCAGACCGTCAGCCGCTGGATGTTCCGGATGCAGCGTATCGCCGCGACATGCCGCTCCCCCTGCTCGCCATAGCCGAGGACCGCCAGGCTTCTTGCGTCGGGCCGGGCCAGTGCATCGGTGGCCGCGGCCGAGGCGGCGGCGGTGCGGATCGCAGTGATCTCGGCGGCGTCGAGCATCGCCGTCGGTGCGCCGGTCGCGCCGTCGAACAAGGCGACGACGCCCTGGTGCGAGGAGATGCCCTTGGCGAAATTCTCCGGGTAGACGCTGACCAATTTGGCCCCGAACACACCGTCGTCGAGCATCGCGCCGGGCATCGAGCCGAAGGCGCGGCCCTCCGGCAGATCGAGGATCGCGCGCAGCAATTGCCGGGTGCGGCCCTTCGATAATGCGATCATCGCGTCCCGCATCAGCGGGATGCACTCTTCATAGGGCAGCAGACGCGCAACTTCCTCTGCGGAAACGAAGATCATGCCGGCCCTCCCTGGGCTTCCGCCTCGATCCGGCGCCGCCACCAGCGGATCAGCAGGGTCGCGTTGAGGATCATCACCACGCCGTAGATGTTCTGCGTCACCGCGAGCGGCAGGCTGCCGAGCACGGTCAAAGTGAGGAAGATCGAGAGCGTCACATTCTGCACGCTGGTCTCGATCGACAGGGTCATCGCGTCGCGCGCGCTCGCGCCGAGCGCCTTGCCGAGCAGCAGGCCGAAGCCGATCGCGAGAAGGTTCAGCGCATAGGTGGCCGGCGTCGCCGCGAGCAGATTGTCGAGCACCATCCGCCAGGCGCCGAGGATGGAGATGGCGATCACGACGACGACGATCACGAAGGCGGTCGGCCGCAGCCGGCGGGCGAGCCGCGCCGCCGCGCCGGGCGCGAAGTGCCTGAGCACCATGCCCACCACGATGGGCAGCAGGGTGATCAGGGCGAGCTGGCGCATCATGCCGAGCGGGTCGGGGCTCGGCACGCTCCGGCCGGCGCCGGCCAGGAACCAGGGCACCGCCCAGCTCAGCACGATGGGGATGGTGAAGACGGTGACGATCGCGGAGAGCGCGGTCAGGATCACCGCAAGCGCGACATTGCCGCGCCCGACGAAGGTCATCGCATTGGAGGTGGTGCCGGCCGGGCAGAGCGAGACGATGAACAGGCCGAGCGCCCGCTCCGGCGAGAGCTGGAAGATCAGGCCGACCAGGAAGGCGAGCAAGGGCAGGACGAAGAGGTGGGTGACGAAGCCGGCGCCGACCAGCTTGGGCGCGCGCAGCACCATCGCGAAATCGCGCAGGGCCAGGGTCAGCCCCATGCTGAACATGACCAGCATCAGCCCGCCCGGCACCACCTTGTTGGTGACGAAATCGATCCAGAAGTCGCTCACGCCCCCCAGACCTCGCGCGCAAAATTGACGAAGTTCAGCCCCATGATCTTCTCGATCCGCGTTTCCGTGTAGCCGCGCCGGTCGAGCAGGGCGATCAGCCGGTGGAACTGGTCCGGCCCGCTCAATTCCTCGCAGAAGGGCAGGGTGTCGGGATTCTCGCCGGCGGCGCCGATCCCCGCGGCGCGGCGCTGGGCGACCTCGGCGCGCATATGGGCGCGGAACGCGGCCATGTCGTCGATGCCGGTGGTCCCGCCGTCGGTGCCGATCCCGACATGGTCCTCGCCGCAGACGTTCACCGCATGGTCGATATGGTCGACGACCTCGGCCGCGGTGCAGACGCTCGCTCGGTCGACGAACGGCATGAAATAGATGCCGACGAAGCCGCCGCGCTCGGCGACCAGCCGCAATTCCTCGTCGCTCTTGTTGCGTGGCACGTCGACCAGCGCCCGGCAGCCGGTATGGTTGATCGAGATCGGCTGGCGCGAGGCGCGCGCGGCGTCCAGGCAGGTCTGCCGGCCGCTGTGCGAGAGATCCACCATGACCTTGTTGAGGTTCAGCCGCTCGACCACCTGATGGCCGAAGGCGGTGAGGCCGCGATTCTGCGGCGCCATCGAGCCGTCGCCGAGGCTGTTCGCCGGATTGTAGGTGAGCTGGATCACGCGCACGCCGAGATCGGCGAAGGCGTCGACGCGGCTCGCGTCGGTCCCCATCATCGCCGCATTCTGGAACCCGAAGATGATCCCGACCTTGTTCTCGCGTTTGGCGCGCAGGATGTCGGCGGCGCTGAGCACCTTCAGCAGGTCGTTCGGCCGCCCGGCGACCCTTGCGTCCCAGCGGCCGATCTCGCGCACCGTCTCCTCGAACGGCTCGCCATTGCCGGCGACATAGCCCATCGTCACGTTGACCGCGGTGAGCCCGGAGGCGCGGGCATCGGCGATGATTCGATCGGAGACGAGCCGCTCGCCGGTCTCGCCCTGGATGTTCGGATCGTCGAGCCCGCCCAGCGCATTGACGATCAGGGTCGGCCGGCGGGGACCCTGCCGCCGCTGCGCCCCGGCTGGCCCCGCCAGCGCCGTGGCGCCGGCGAGGCTGAGGAACGCGCGGCGGCCGAGCTCAATCGTCATCGTCGCCAACCTCCTCGCGGCCGATCGGCCGGTAATCGCTGCGGTCGAAGCGTCGGCCGCGCTTCACCGTAAACAGGACCGAGCGCATGTTCGAAATGTCGGCGGTCGGATCGCGCGCCAGCACGACCAGGTCGGCGAGATGGCCGGGCGCGATCACGCCCATAGCCTGGCCCTGGCCCATGGTCATCGCGCCGACCTGGGTGGCGGCGCGGATCGCCTCGAGCGGGCTGAAGCCGGCGCGGTGGACGAGCAGTTCCAGCTCGTCGAACAAAGCCGGATAGGGTGCGTCCGCGCCGGTGTCGCCGTCGGTCCCGGCCGAGATCAGCACGCCGGCGCGATGCGCTTCCGCCGTGAGCCGCGCGGCGAGGTCGAGGGTGCAATGGGCCGGCCGCGCCGGTGTCGCCCGCCGCTCGCCCTCGCGATAGACGCGCAGGGTCGCGTCGAGCAGGATGCCACGCTGCCGCATCGTGCGGAACAGCGCTTCCATCGCCGCATTGTCGCCACGCGCGAACAGGCTCGCGTCGATGGGGAAGCGGTCGCGATAGGCGCTGGGCCGCCGCGCCATCGCCTGATAGGCGCCGTAGCAGCTGTGCGAGACGGTGTCGGGATTGGCGGCGAGCACCTCGGCCGGGGTGGTCGGGAAGACCATGAAATGCGCCCAGACCATCAGGCCCTGGCGGTGCGCCTCCTCGGCCAGGCGGCGGACCAGGCCCGGCGGCAGGTCCGCATAGATTTTCAGTGCCGCGGCGCCGGTGCCGCGGGCGCGGGCGATGGCGAGCGGGATGTTGGTGTCGGCGGCGATCGCCTGCGCCCAGGGCGCCTCGCCCGAGCGGTAGCCGAAGCTGACCGCCTGGGTGCGCGGATCGGAGAAGAAGCCGGGTCCGGCGACGAGCGCGGCGTACCAGAGGTCCGGCGCCGCGATCTCGCCGGCGCGTGCCGACCGGTCCAGCTCGGCAATCGCGCGCAGATCGTCGGCCATAATCCGCGTCGCGGTGATGCCGCTGTAGAGGTCGCGGCGGAGCAGCGCCTCGGCGCGGCGGCGGTTGGGCGGCGTCGCCAGATGCTGGTGGCTGTCGATCAGGCCGGGCAGGAGATAGCGCCCGGAAAGGTCGACGATCCGCGTATTGCCGATCAAGGCCGGGGTGAGCCGCGCCGCCGGCAGCACTTCCTCGATCCGCTCGCCGTTGGTGATCACCGCCATGTCGCGCTGCACCACCCCGCCGGTGCCGTCGATCAGGGTGGCGCCGCGATAGACGATTCGCTCGCCCTGATGCGCCGGGGCGAAAGGCGGTTCGGCGGGGGCGGGGCCTGCCAGGATGAGGACGAGCAGGCTCAGCAGGGTGCGAACCCAGCGGAGATTGGAGATCTCGCGCCTAAAGCCCTCCCCCTTGAGGGGGAGGGTGGGGAGGGGGTGTCGAGCGTCGGCGGGTGCACCCCAACCGCCGAACCCCCTCACCCCAGCCCTCTCCCCCCTGGGGAGAGGGAGCAAACCAGAATCCCGACCCGCCACGAAATCCTCCCGCGCCCGAGCCCTAGCATCGCGCCGCACGCGCGCCTAGCAGGGCGCCATGTCGGACCTGCCCGAACCGATCCCAGCGGCGACGCTCGTGCTGATGCGCGAGGCGGCGGGCGGTCCGCCGGAGCTGCTGGTCACCGAGCGGACCGGGCATATGGCCTTCGCCGCCGGCGCCCTGGTCTTCCCGGGCGGGCGGATCGACGCCGACGACCATGTCACCGCCGAGCGCTTCGGCACCGACGCCGCGCGCGTCGCCGCGATCAGGGAGACGATCGAGGAGACCGGCCTCGCCCCGGGCCTCACCCCTGCGCCCGATGCGGCGACCGCTGCGGCGCTGCGCCAGGGGATCGCCGACGAAGAGCCGTTCGCCTCTTTGCTCGAAGCGCACGGCCTGGCGATCGATGGCGAGGCGCTGATCCCGTTCGCGCGCTGGTGCCCCAATTTCAGGGAGACGCGGCGCTTCGACGCCCTGTTCTTCCTCGCCGAGGCGCCGGCTGACGCGCCCGAGCCGGAGGTCAGCGCGCATGAGGCGGTGCGTGCCTTCTGGGCCAGCGCCGCCGAGATCCTCGCCGAGATCGAGGCCGGCCACGCCCATGCGATCTTTCCGACCCGCCGCAACCTCGAGCGGCTCGCTTTGTTCGGCTCGATCGACGAGGCCCGCGCCCACGCCGCCGCTCACCCCGTGACCAAGGTCACCCCGTGGGTCGAGGTGCGCGAAGGCACGCAGATGCTCTGCATTCCCGAGGGGATCGGCTATCCGGTGACCGCCGAGCCGCTGGAAACCGCCAAGCGGCGCTGATGCGGCGCAGGGCTACCAGGGGGATCGCTCTGCTGCTCGTGCTGGTGCTGCTTATTTTCGGCGCGCTCCTTCTCTACTTCTATTCCCGCCGCCATCCCGAGGATGTGCCCTGGACTGCGCTCGATCTCGGCCGGCCGATCGGCGCCTTTACCGGCCGCAAGCTCGCCGCCCTGCACGACGACGCGCCGCATTGCCTCGCGCTGCTGAACCGTGCCGGCGTGCATTTCACGACGCTGCCGGGGCGCAGCGACGCGCCGGAATGCAGCTACAGCCACGCGGTCCGCTTCGAGCCCGGCGGTTCGGTGACGATCGGCTATCGCCCGGCCGAAGTCGCCACCCAATGCCCGGTCGCGGCGGCGCTCGCGCTCTGGGAATGGCATGTCGTCGAGCCTGCCGCGCGCCGCCATTTCGGCCGCACGGTGATGACGATCGCCCATTTCGGCAGCTACAATTGCCGGCGCATGTACGGCCGCGCCACCGGGCCGTGGAGCGAGCACGCGACGGCCAATGCGATCGACGTCGCCGGCTTCATGCTCGACGACGGCACCACGATCAGCGTCGTGCGCGACTGGCATGACGGCGCCGCCAAGGCCGCCTTCCTGCGCGAGGTGCGCGACGGCGCCTGCCGGCTCTTCTCGACCGTGCTCTCGCCGGACTACAATGCGGCCCATGCCAACCATCTGCACCTGGACGAGGCGCCGCGCGGCGAATGGGGCTGGCGGGCCTGCCGATGAGTGAGGGCGCGAACCTCACCGCGCCGCTGACCGAAGCCGAGATCGCGGCGGCGCGGACACGGATCGCCGACGTGGCACTGCGCACGCCGCTGGTGCCGATGCGCGATGGGCGGACCTGGCTGAAGCTCGAATGCCTGCAGCCCTGGGGCTCCTACAAGATCCGCGGCGCGACCAACGTGCTGCGGGCGCGGCTGGAGGCGGGGGCGCGGCCGAAGGCGATCGTCAGCGCCAGCGCCGGCAATTTCGGCCAGGCGATCGCCGCCGCCGCGCGCAGCCATGATCTCAGGATGATCGTCCACGTCCACGACCGCGCCGCGCGGGTGAAGGTGGAGAGCCTGAAGCAGCTCGGCGCCGAGGTGCGCGAGCATGATTTCGCCGGCTGGTGGCACATCATGGAGACTCGGGAGACGGGCGGGGAGGGCCTCTTCATCCATCCGGTCGCCGAGCGCGAGGTGATCGCCGGCGCCGCCACCGCCGGCGCCGAGATCGTCGAGGATCTGCCCGAGGTCGAGGCGGTGCTGATCCCGATCGGCGGCGGCGGACTCGCCAGCGGCATCGCCCAGGCGGTGCGGCTGAAGCGCCCGCACTGCCGCATCATCGGCGTCGAGACCGACACCGCTTTGCCGCTCCGCGCCGCGCTTGCGGCGGGCGAACCGGTCACGGTCGAGCGCATCCCCAGCTTCATCGATGGCATGGGCAGCACCCGCGTCCTCGACGACATGTGGCCGTTGCTCAGCCGGCTGATCGACGAGGTGATCGTCGTCACCATCGCCGAGGTCGAAGCCGCGATCCGCCGCCTCGCCGCCGAGCATCATGTCATCGCCGAGGGCGCGGGCGCTGCCGCGCTCGCGGCGGCGGAGAAGGCGGGGCTGGAGCGGGCGGTGGCGATCGTGTCTGGCGGGAATATCGACGCGACGGAGCTGCGGCGGATTCTCGGCACGGCGGATTAGGACTGGCTCGTCATTCCCTGCGCGACCCCTCAGTCTCGCCCAGGCGCGGGCTCGAACAGGAGCTCGTCGACATAGCACCAGCCCCAATCCTCATCCGGCTCGAAGCTGCGCATCATCGGATGCTCCCAATCCTGGAAATGGCGGGTCGCATGGCGGTTCGGCGATTGGTCGCAGCAGCCGACATGGCCGCAGCTGAGGCAGAGGCGGAGGTGAACCCACCAGCCGCCGGTGCGCAGACATTCCTCGCACCCCTCCGGCGTGCGCGGCCGGACGGCGCGGACCTGGTCGAGATGGGCGCAAGCGGACGACATGAGTTGCAGATCCTGCCTCGGCCGGCGGACGCGGGGAGCCGCGCGGGCCGGTGGTTTCAGGTTTATGCGCCTGGTCCCCCAAACCGTCCAGCCCCGGCCCGAGGGCCGCACTGTTCGGCGGGAATGGCCGGTGCTAGCCTCGCCCGGCGATGGCGCACCGGATCCTCATCTTCTACGGATCCTATCGATCCGACCGGAAGGGCATACGCCTCGCCGACTATCTTCTCGCCGGCTTTCGCGCGCGCGGCGACGACGTGGAACTGATCGATGCCAGGGAGGTCGGCCTGCCGATGCTCGATCGGATGTACAAGGAATATCCGAAGGGCGAGGCACCCGCGCCGATGGAGGCCCTGGCGCAGAAGATCCGCGCCGCCAATGCCTTCGTCTTCGTGACCGGCGAATATAATTGGGGCGTGCAGCCCGGGCTCAAGAACCTCACCGACCATTATCTGGAACAATGGTTCTGGCGGCCGGCGGCGATCGCGTCCTATTCGCGTGGCCGCCTTTCGGGCGCGCGCTCCAATTCAGCCTGGCACGGAATACTCTCCGAGATGGGCATGGCGGTGATCTCGAGCACGCTGACCGTCGGACCGATCGAGGACACGCTCGATCCCGAGGGGCGGCCGATCGGCCCGGCCGGCGCGGCGCTCGAACGCGCCTTTCCCCGCTTCGCCGACGATCTCGCCTGGTGGACCGAGGCGGCGATCCGGCAGCACGCGCGGACGCCGCCGCCCTACTGAGCGAGTGGCGCTAGCGGCTTACGGCGCGCGTTCCGCCTCGGCCTTGAGCTCACCCATCAGCGCTTGCCACCACTGGCCATGGCGCTGGAGGAACAAAGTGTTGGGCATGCCGTGCTTGGCGACATGGGCGGAGGGGATGCTGTCCCAGCCGCGATGCTCCACGGTGACGCGGGTCTCGGCCCCGACCGTCTCGAAGCGCACCTCGACCTCGGTGACCTGGTCGTCCGCGAAGCTCGCCTGCCGCCAGGTGAGAGCCAGCCACGCGCCGGGCTCCCAGGCGGTGACGCGGCCGATCTCGAAGCTCGATCCATCCGGATAGGTCTCGGTGAAGCGCCCGCCGAGCTCCGGCTCGATCGCGAGCCTGCCGTCCGTCCGGTGGGCAAAGGCGAACAGGGGATTGGGCCGCCACCAGAGGTGGATCTCGCGCGTGAACGCTTCGAACACCCGTTCGCGCGGCGCGGCGATGCGCAGCGCCACCAGAACGCGCGAGCTCATTCGCCGCCCTCGACATGGGCCTTGAGCGACGTGAGCTGCGCGGCCCAGAGGCGCTCGGTCTGCTCCAGCCAGGATTTGAGCCCGTCCATCGCTCCCGTCTTCAGCGCGTAGATCCGGACCCGCGCGTCGAACTCCGGATGCGCCTCCTCGATCAGGCCGCTGGCCTTCAGCGTGCGGAGATGCCGGCTGAGCGCCGCCGGGCTGAGGCCGACGCCCTCGGCAAGCTCCCCCGCCCGGCGCGGCGCCTCGCGCAGCAGCTCCACGACGCGCCGGCGGTGCGGGTCCGCGAGCGCGGCGAGCGTCCGGTCGAGCCCGGCCGCCACGCTCAGGAGAACATCTCGATCTTGAGCCCGGTCGCCTTCTCCGATTCCTCGACCGAGAAGGGGCGGACGTTCATCGCGAAGGTCCAGACATGGCCTTCCGGATCGCGGGCGCGATAGGTGCGGTCGCCGTAGAACTGGTCCTCGGGCTCCTGCAATATCTCCGCCCCGGCCGCGCGGGCGCGCGCGCAATGGGCATCGATATCCTCCTCGAGATGGACGTGCAGGAGCTGGGTGTTGCGGCCGTCGACCGCGGCTGGGCTCGCCGTGAACTCGGCCCATTCGCGGCCGATCATCAGATAGCCATTGCCGAAGGTCATCTGCGAATGGGCAAGCTCGCCGTCGGCGTCGCTGATCACCATCGCGCGCTCGAAGCCGAACGCCTGCTCCAGCCAGGCGAGCGCCCCCCAGGCGTCGCGGTAGAAGAGAGCGGCGGCGAGAGAGGCTTGGGTCATGGCTATCTCCTAACGATTTGGTATATATTTAACGATATAGAGAACTATATCCGTTGTCAAACGCCGATGCCGCCGACGTCTGCGGGAGGCGACTTGGCATAGGTGCACGTCGAAGCGGCGGCGTGGATGTCTCAGGCTCGGCGCGCGGACTTGCGGCGAACGCGGTAAATGCCCGGATATCCCTTGAGCGGCGCCAGCGGCTCGCCGAGATAAAGCCAATCGCGCATCTCGTCCGGGTGACGATGATAAATCGGCTCCCGGCCCACGCGCTGCTCGAAGAGCGCCAGCGGCACGTTGACCATGGAAGCGCCGAAGCGGCGCTCGTAGAAGATCGGCGCCCCGCAGGTTTCGCAGAAGGTCCGGATCTCGAAACTGTCCGGATCGCAATAGCGCCGCAGCATGTCCTCGCCCTGGACCAGGCGAAGGCGGCTCCGCCAGATCCCGGCATAGGTGGCATAGCCCGCCCCGTGCGCCTTGCGGGTGGCAGGGGTGTGATCGTGCCACGCCCAGAAAGCGGGCAGCCGAATCCTGAGCACGACCGCGCCGCACAGGCATCGCCCCACGCTCTCTCCGGGCGGTGCGCCGTCGTCGTCCGCCGCTCCCTCGTCCTGCTCCACGGACACCTCCCTGATTGTGCACGGACGAGCTTCACAGTCCCGCGCATGCCGCGCAAGTGTCGATGACGCTGGGTTGATTGGGGGCCTGCCAGCCGAAGCCTTGGGCGAAGGCTGGTGACCCCAACGGGACTCGAACCCGTGTTTTCGCCGTGAAAGGGCGACGTCCTAGACCGCTAGACGATGGGGCCGTGAAGCGAGGGCGCGGCTTAGGAGATGGCCTCGGGGCGGTCAATAACCAAGGCCGGCGGTGCGGGTGCGGACCCGGGCCAGGATATGGTTCGAGGTCATGAAGAGCGTGCGCCCGTCCGGGCCGCCGAAGGTGCAATTGGCGATCGCGGTGCCGGTCTCGATCCGGCCGAGGATGCGGCCCGCCGGGCTGATCACCAGAATGCCGCCGGGCGCGCTGGCGAAGAGGTTGCCGGCGCGGTCGATCGCCATGCCGTCGGGCAGGCCTGGCCGGCTGTCGGCCACCTGATCCGTGACGTCGGCGAAGACGCGGCGGCTCGTCACGTGGCCGCGGGCGTCGAGCCGATAGGCCATCCAGATCGCCCGATGCGGATCCGAATTGGAGACGTAGAGCGTGCGGCCGTCCGGCGAGAGCAATATGCCGTTGGGGAAGGTGAGGTTGCCGTCGATCAGGGTGATGCGGCCGTCCGGATCGCGCCGGTAGACGCCGTTCACCGGCTGCTCCCTCAGCGGCGAGTCGTTGATCCCGGCCAGGCCGTAGGGCGGATCGGTGAAATAGATCGCGCCGTTGCGGGCGAGGGCGAGATCGTTGGGCGAGTTGAAGCGGTGGCCGTTGAAGCGGTCGGCTAGGATCGTCTTGCGACGCGTGGCGAGATCGAGCCGAGCGATCGCGCGGCTGCCGGAATCCGCGAGCAGGATGGTGTTGCCGGGGCCGGGGATCAGCCCGTTCGAGCCGGCCTCGCGGATCGTCGATGGGACCGGGCCGGCGAGGCCCGACGGCTCGAGGAAGATGGAGATGCCGTCCCGCTCGGACCAGCGGTGCATGCGGTTGGCGGGAACGTCGCTGAACAGAAGATAGCCGCCCTCCTGCCTTATCCAGGCCGGACCTTCCGACCAGGTGAAGCCCTCGGCGAGCTTCTCGATCGGCGCCCGCGGATCGATCAGGGCGTCCAGGCCGGGCGCCAGCCGCTCGATCCGGCCGACATGCTCGTGGGCGGGATGGTTCGGCCCCGCAGCCGCAGCGCCGGCGATCAGGGAGAGACCGGCGGCGATCGGGATCAGGCGCTTCATCGGATCGGCTCCTCGCTGGAGGGCGTGAAGATGGCGGCGGCGGGCTCGCGCCCTTCGCCGGCGCCGGCGATGCGGAAGGCGGCGCGGCCGCGCAGATCGGCCGAGGAGGCGCCGACCATCAGCTGAATCTCGCCGGGCTCGATCCGCCAGCGGCCGGCGTCCCAGATCGCGAACTGGGCCGGGCTGAGCGTGAAGCTCACCCTTTTCGCCTCGCCGGGCGCGAGCGCGATCCGGCGGAAGCCGCGCAATTCCTCGATCGGGCGGGAGACGCTGGCGACCGGATCGTGCGCGTAGAGCTGGACCACCTCCTCGCCCGCGCGGGCGCCGTCATTGCAGACGATGACCGAGGCGCGGAACGTCCCGTTCGGCAGCGGCCGCACCGCGAAATCCGAAAAGGTGAAATTCGTGTAGCTGAGCCCGTGGCCGAACGGGAAAAGCGGGGTGATCGGCAGGTCGCGATAGCGGGTGGTGTCGTGCGCCGGATCGGCGTCGGCGGGGCGCCCGCTCGGCAGCCGGGCGTAGGGGAAGGGAACGGCGCCGCTGGCGCGCGGGAAGCTGACCGGCAGCCGGCCGGCGGGATTGACGCGGCCCGTCAGCACGTCGGCGATGGCGGGGCCGGCCTCCACGCCGAGGAACCAGGTCTCCAGGATCGCCGGCGCCCGCTCGGCCAGCCGATGGATCGCGAGCGGCCGGCCGTTCATCAGCAGCACGACGACGGGCTTGCCGGTGTCGAGCACCGCGTCGGCCATCGCCTGCCGGTTGCCGGGCAGGCCGAGATCGGCGCGGCTGCGCGCCTCGCCGGTCATGTCGAAATCCTCGCCGACGACGAGCAGGACCAGATCGGCCCGCCGCGCCGCCGCGACTGCCGCCGGGATCTCGTCGCCAGCCGTCTCGATCTCTGCATGGGGCATCGCCGCGCGGAGCGCCGGCAGCAACGGATGCACATCCTCGACATGACCCTGCGCGCGCCAGGACCCGAGCTGCGAATTGGCATCCTGCGCAAGCGCGCCGATCAGCGCGATCCGCGGCGCGCTCGCCGCGAGCGGCAGCAGGCCGCCGTCATTCTTCAGCAGCACGATCGAACGGGCGGCCGCCTCGCGCGCCGCGGCGCGATTGGCCGGGGTCAGCATCGCTCCGGCCTCGTTGGCCGGGTCGCTGCGCTCATAAGGATGGTCGAAAAGACCGAGCCTTTCCTTGATCATCAGCACGCGCCGCGCCGCCTCGTCGAGCAGGGCGAGCAGCTGCGGATCGCGGCGGACGCGCGCCTCCAGCGTGTCGGCATAGGCGCCGCTCGACATGTCGATGTCCACCCCGGCGCGTAGCGCCAGCTCGGCGGCGTCGCCCTCGCTCTCGGCGACGCCATGGTTGCGCAGCTCCGCGACCGCGTTCCAGTCGCTGACCAGCACGCCCGGCCAGCGCCAGCGGGTCCGCAGCGTGTCGCGCAGCAAAGCCCGGTTGGCGTGCGCCGGCACGCCGCCGATCTCGTTGAACGCCGCCATGAAGGAGCCCGCGCCCTCGCGCGCCGCCGCGTAGAAAGGCGGCAGGTAGATTTCCTCGAGGCTGCGCTGGCTGATGTCGGCGCCGGCATAGTCCCGCCCGCCCATCGCCGCCCCATAAGCGGCGAAATGCTTGGCGGTCGCCATGATCGTGTCGGTCCGGTCGAGGCCCACGCCCTGATAGCCGCGCACCTGGGCGGCTGCCATCACCGAGCCGAGATAGGGATCCTCGCCGGCCCCTTCGACGATCCGGCCCCAGCGCGGATCGCGGGCGATGTCGACCATCGGCGAGAAGGTCCAGTGCAGGCCGGCGGCGGAGGCCTCGGTCGCGGCGACGCGCGCGGCGCGCTCGGGCACCGCCGGGTCCCAGCTCGCCGCCATCGCAAGCGGCACCGGAAAGATGGTGCGGTAGCCGTGGATCACGTCCATTCCGAACAGCAGGGGGATGTGCAGCCGCGAGTCCTCGACCGCGATCCGCTGCAGCTCCCGCGTCGCTTCCGCGCCGGCGACGTTCAGATAGGAGCCGACCCGGCCGGCGCGGATGCGGGCGCGCTCATTGTCGTCGATCCGGCTGTTCAGCGCCTTCTGCCGCCCGCCCGGCATCTGCACGAGCTGGCCGATCTTCTCGGCGATCGTCATTCGGGCGAGTAAGGCTTCGACCCGCGGCGAGCCCCGCACCGGCGCCTGCGCATTGGCGGCGAGCGCCGTGACGGCGAGGCAGAAGGCCATAGACAGCGCTGTCATCAGCCGTCGCAGCATCGCCTCTCCCCCTTGCCGTCCCGTCCCGTCTTGTGCGGATCCGGCGATGTGACCTTAAAGCGGGCCCGGGATCAAGCGGAGTTTGCGCTCAGCTTTCCCCGCTCTTTCGTCATTCCCGCGAATGCGGGAGCCGAAGACGACCGCAGGTCAATCCCGCTTTCGCGGGAATGACGGGAAGGGCGATGCGTCTCCGCGCGAGCGGCCTCGATCCGCCCGCGCCGCGTCCTCGAGGTGGAGCTCGGCACAAAGTAAAAGCGGCTGTGGGATAAGTCACAGACGCACGTGTTCCGGCTCGCGAAGATGGGGATAAGATCCGGAGCCAGCGACTCGCGTGCAGGGAGGGGATCATGCCCGAACAACTTCTTTCGCTGAGAAACGTCGATCCGCAAGGCGACGGGGGACTGCGCGATGCGATGCACCGCGATTTCGGCCCATTCTCCCAGGGGACGTTCGTGGACGGCAGCGGCGCGGCCGTCGGCGAGCCGATCGACGTTCCGCATTTCGATGCCGTCCACCTCGAGCATCCCGACGATGACGGCGCCATGGCTGCGCGGCAGGTGGTCGTGCCGCCGGTGGTCGTGGCGGACCCGCACGCGGCGGCAACGAGCCTGGCCATCGCGACGCCCTCCGGCGCCGTTCACCAGCTCAACCTCGCCGACCTGCCGTCGCACCCGGCCGTCCTGCCGCCGCCGGTCCGCGACAAGCTCTTCGGCTCCGCCGGCGCCCGCCTCGTGTTTCCGGTGATCGCCGAACGGTTCGAGAGCGAGGACCAGTTCCTGGCCCTGGTGGAGGGCCTCCGCGCCTGGATCGTCTCGAAGCCGCCGTTCAACCAGGATGGGGTCGGCGATCAACTGGCGCTGCGAGCCCTGTTCTGGCCCTCGCATCCCGACGTTGGGCTGTTCGGCACCGGCGACAGCCAGTGCCGCGATCGCCTGTTCTTCGGCGACCGGGTGGTGGCGAAGCGGCTGCTCGATCCGTTCATCGGCGCCGCGCCGGCCAGCCTCATCCTGATCAACAGCACGGTGCGGGGCGGCGCCGGCGGCTCGCCCGGCTACTCGGCCTGGGCCTCGATCGCGGAGGCGCCGTTCGAACATTGGCAGGCGGTCGGCCTTCACGAGATCGGTCACGCGCTCGGCCTCGGCGACGAATATCTCGACGCCCAGCGGCAGAATGAGAATCCGGCGACGCTCGAGCCCAATATCTCGGCCGCCCCGCGCGCCGACCAGTCGCCCTGGCGCGCGCGGATCAACGTCGACGGCACGCTTGCGCCGAGCCATCCCACCGGCGCGCCGGAGGTGCCGCCCGGGGCGATCGGGACCTTCCAGGGCGCGCGCTACCGTACCGACCGCTATCGCGCGACCGCGCACTGCCTTATGCGGGAGACCACCTCCGATTTCTGCCCGATCTGCCAGGACCATATCCGCGCGGTCCTCGGCTGAGCTTCAATCCGCCCAGGCGGCATCCTCGAGGTTGAGTTCGGCGGCGCCGCCGCCATTGTAGTCGTCGCGCTTGAGGCGGCCGGCGAGCCAGAGCTTGCGGTGCGGCGGCGCGGCGAGCAGGGCTTCGCCGAGCGCGCTTTCGGCCATGCGGAAGGCGATCGCCTTGAGGCGGCGGCCGTCCTCGCCGGCCGCGATCACGCGCAGATGCCCGCTGCCGACCACGTCCGCCTTGACGATCGAGACCGGTCCCGCGGCGACGTGCGGCCCCGGCCAGCCGGCGCCGTAAGGCCCGCCCGCCTCCATCGCTTCGCAATAGGCGGCGTTGACGCCGCCCGGCGCAAGCAAGGCGTCGAGCAGCAAAGCGCGGTCGTCGCGGCTGCGGGCGACGTCGGCCGACAGCCGTTCGTCGAGGAAGTCGGCGAGCGCGTCAATCCGCTCGCCGGCGACGGTGAGTCCGGCCGCCATCGGGTGGCCCCCGCCGGCGATCAGCAGGCCCGCGTCCATCGCCGCGAGCACGGCTGCGCCGAGGTCGACGCCCGAGATCGAGCGGCCCGAGCCCTTGCCGAGCCCATCCTCGCCAAGCGCGACGACGATCGCGGGCCGATGGAGCTTCTCCTTCAGCCGGCCGGCGACGATGCCGATCACACCGGGATGCCAGCCGGAGGCGGCGACCAATGCAACGGCGCGGTTGCCCTGCGCCGTGCAGAGCGCCTCAGCCGCCTCGCAGACCGCGGCTTCGATCGCGCGCCGTTCCTCGTTCAGCCGGTCGAGCTCGGCGGCGATCGTCTCGGCTTCGGCCGGATCCTCGGTGGTGAGCAGGCGGACGCCGAGGTCGGACTTGCCGACCCGGCCGCCGGCATTGATCCGCGGCCCGAGCGCGAAGCCGAGGTCGCGGCATTCCGGCGCGCGGTGCAGGCGGGCGGCGTCGGCGAGCGCGGCAAGGCCGATATTGCGGCGGGCGGCCATCACCTTCAGGCCCTGCGTGACGAACGCGCGGTTGAGCCCGCGCAGCTGGGCGACGTCGGCAACGGTGCCGAGCGCAACCAGGTCGAGCAGCTCGATCAGCTTCGGCTCCGCACGCCCAGCGAAGAAGCCGCGGCCCCGCAGGGTCCGCAGCAGTCCCGCGCCGAGCAGGAAGGCCATGCCGACCGCGGCGAGATGGCCGTGCGCGGCGCCGTCCTCGCTCTCGTCGAGCCGGTTCGGATTGACGATCGCGAACCCCTCGGGAAGCCGGCTCGCGCATTTGTGATGGTCGACGACGATCACCTCGATGCCGGCCGCCTTCGCCTGCGCCAGCGCCTCGAAGGCCTGGGCGCCGCAATCGACGGTGACGATCAGCCGCGTCCCGCCCTCCGCGATCCGCACCAGGGCGGCGCCGGATGGGCCGTAGCCCTCCATCAGCCGGTCCGGAATATAGGCCTGGGGGTCGAGACCGAGCTGGCGGAGCAAGCGGATCAGCAAGGCCGCGGAGGTGGCGCCGTCCACGTCGTAATCGCCGAAGATCGTGATCGCCTCGCCCGCCGCGACCGCGTCGGCGAGCCGCCCGGCGGCCTTGTCCATGTCGCGGAAGACGGACGGGTCGGGCATGAAGCCGCGCAATGTCGGCGCCCGGTGGCGGGCGAGATCGTCGCGGGCGACGCCGCGCGCCATCAGCAATTGGTCGACCAGATCGTCCGGCTGGAAGCCGTTATCCCCCGCCTCGGCGCTCCCCGCCCGCCAGCACCACGGCTGTCCGAGGATCGAGCGCGACACGCCGCAGACGAGGGTGGGGGTCATCAGCACGGCTCGAGCCTAGGCGCGCGGGGCGCGAAAGTGAATCCATGCGGGAAAATCGGCTGTGGAAAAGCTTGGGACCTGTCCGTCATCCCGGCCCTTCGACGCCGCCTGCGGCGTCGCTCAGGATGAACTCCGTCCGGGATCCGGCCGAGGGCAAGGTTCAGACGGGGTGGCCGAACGACCCGAAACTCCGGCGTTCGCGGGAGGACGTGGGGATCTACCTTCCGTAGCGCAGCGTCAGCGGGACCGTGATCCCAGCGGCGGGAACCGCGACCTTGATCTGGTCGAAGGTCGGCGGGCTGTGCAGATTCTCGGCATTGACTGCGGCAATGCCGTCGAGGACGTGGCCGTTCGCGGGATCGACGTCGAAGCGGTCGTTGCCATTGTCGTCGTGCCAGACGCTGAGCGCATACTCGCCCGGCGGCACGTCCCCGAGATCGACGCTGAGCGTCCCCGCCTGCGGCGCCGCGAGCCGCTGTCCGGCGACCCGTTCGGCGCCCATGAACTGCGACCGGTTCTGCAGCTGGACGTAGAGCGTGCCGCCGGCGCGCAGCCCACTGAGCTCGACCCGGACGTCCGCGGCCTGCGCCGCCATGGGCGCTGCCAGCCCAAGCACCAAAGCCGCCAAGCACCGCATCGCAAATCTCCTAAGATAAATTCAGAGTACTCTGTAATTCAGAGTAGTGGGTTTCGCAAGAGCTTTTCGAGGGGGCGACAGAGACAAGATGGCGTCATCCCGACGGAGCCTGCCTGAGCGCCTGCCTTGCAGGCAGTCGAAGGAGCCGGGATCCGGTCGGGGAAGGGCTCGGACCGTCTGGCCTGACCGGCCCGAGATCCCGGCCTTCGCCGGGATGACGCAGAATCTCCTAATGCCCGCCCGGCTCGTGATCCGGCCGGTGCTCGCCGCGCACCCAGCGCACGGTGCCGGTGCTCGCCCGCATCACCACGCTTTCGGTGGTGATCTTGTCCTTGCGGCGCTGGACGCCGTCGAGCAGCGAGCCGTTGGTGACGCCGGTCGCGGCGAAGATGGCGTCGCCCTTGGCGAGGTCCTCCAGCCGGTAGATGCGGTTGAGGTCCTCGACGCCCCAGCGGGCGGCGCGGGCGCGCTCGTCGTCGTTGCGGAACAGCAATTTGCCCTGGAACTGGCCGCCGACGCAGCGCAGTGCCGCGGCGGCGAGCACACCCTCCGGCGCGCCGCCCGAGCCCATATAGAGGTCGATGCTGGTGTCGGGATCGGTGACCGCGATCACGCCGGCGACGTCGCCGTCCGGGATCAGCTGGATGCCGCAGCCGAGCGCGCGCAGCTCGGCGATCAGTTTCTCGTGGCGCGGCCGGTCGAGCACGCAGGTGATGATCTCCGACGGCGCCACCCCCTTGGCGGCGGCGACGGCGCGGACGTTCTCCGTCGCGCTCTTCGCCAGGTCGATAATCCCGTCCGGATAGCCGGGGCCGACCGCGAGCTTCTCCATATAGACGTCGGGCGCGTTCAGCAGGCAGCCATGCTCGGCGACGGCGAGCACCGCCATCGCATTGGCGCCGGCCTTGGCGGTGATCGTCGTGCCTTCGAGCGGATCGAGCGCGATGTCGATGCGCGGGCCGCCGTCCTGTGCGGCGCCCACCTTCTCGCCGATATAGAGCATCGGCGCCTCGTCGCGCTCGCCCTCGCCGATCACGACGGTGCCGTCGATCTCGAGCGTGTTCAGGGCCGCGCGCATCGCCGCGACCGCGGCGGCGTCCGCCGCCTTCTCGTCGCCGCGGCCGATCAGGTGCGAGGCGGCGACCGCGGCCGCCTCGGTGACCCGCACCATCTCCAGCACCAGCACGCGATCGAGAACGTGGCTTGCCTTCACCATTTTTCCTGTCATCCTCCATCGCGACGGGGGCGTCGCGCGGGCGATAGGGAAGGCCCATGGCAAAGTCGAGGACGGCCCTGATCCTCCTGGCGCAGCTCGCCGCATCCTGGTCCGTGGAGGCGGACGCGCAGGATGCGTCGCCGCTGACGCCCGAGGAGCGGGTCGCCGCCTACAATGCCCGGATCCGCGCCGGGATGGGCTCGGTGGCGGGCGCCCGCTACTGCCCGCGCGATGCGGAAGGCGATACGATCGTGGTCTGCGGGCGGGACGAATCCGCCCGCCAGCGCCTGCCGTTCGGCTCGCCGCCGGTGGAGGGGCAGCGCCACCGCCTGATCGCCGGGGAGGCGCCCTCGGCCACCGGCGCGCTCGACGTCGGCCGCGCCTGTTGCGGCAGTGGCGGCGGTATCAACGTGCTCGGCATCATCGGCGCGCTGGGTCGGGGCGCCGACCGGATCCTGCACCCGGATTAGGTGCTAGTGTGCGATTCGGAAATTCGCCGGATTGGATGGAGGGCTCGGAGCGAATTTCCGAATCTCCAGCCACACTAGCAAACCTATGAAACTAGTGTGCTTTTTGAATTTGAAGTTCGCTCTGAGCCCGATCCAATCTACAGGCGAACTTCAAATTCAGCACACTAGCGTACGAACAGCTGCACGCGCACCGAGCCGCCGGCAAGCACCGCCTGGTCGTAGGTGACCACGGCGCTCTCGACGGCATGGTTGTGGCCGGACAGGGTCTTGCCGCGGCTGCAGCCGCCGTCGCCGATCCGCTCGTTGACCCGGATGTCCTGGGTGCCGCCGCCCTGGAAGTGGAGCGTGGCCGTGTTCAGCCGCATCGCATGGCCTTCGACGCAGAACATGATTTCGCGGTCGCGCGATTCGCCGGTGCCGGGGATGGTGACGCTGCCCGAATCGGCCGCCGCCGCCTGGCCGATGCCGTGCCAGCCCGAGCCCGACTGGGCCATTACGGGCGCCGCCAGCGCCGCGATCGAGACCAGTGCCACACGCCGCCAGATGCTCATGACGTCCACTCCCCCCGCTGTGCAGACTCCGGAGGTTATCATAGGCTTTCGAAACCGCAACAGATGGCGGGCTTCCGCGAAGCCGGCGCGGCGCCTAGATGGGGTCGGAACAAGGACCGACGACCATGGCCGACCCCGATACCAAGCACAAGCAAGCCGAAGCCGCCGAGGCGCCATTGCCGATGCCGAGCCTCGAGGACATGCAGCACTGGACCTGGGTGATGGGCCGGGCGCAGCAGCTGATGCTGGAGCATCTCGCCGGCCGGATGGGCGAGGCGATCGAGGCGGCGCCGGACGCCGAGGCCGCGGCCGGGAAGGTCGCCGCCTCCTGGCCTGGCATGACGATATTCGCCGATCCGGCCAAGCTGATGCGGATGCAGACCGAGCTTTGGACCGAGGGCCTCTCGATCTGGCAGCGCGCGCTCGGGGCGCCGGCGGAGCGGACCGCGCTCGCGGAGAAGGCGGACCGGGACCGGCGCTTCGCCGCGCCCGCCTGGCAGGACAATCCGCTCTACGACACGATCCGCCAGACCTATCTCCTGGTCTCCGAACGAATGCTGGGCTCGGTCGACGCGATCGAAGGGGTGGACGCGGACACTCGCGAGAAATTGCGCTTCGGCACCCGCGCCTTCCTCGATGCGATGTCGCCATCCAATTTCGCTTTGACCAACCCGGAGGTGGTCGAGAAGGCGATCGAGACCAAAGGCGAGAGCCTGCTCCATGGCCTCGAGCATCTGCTGCAGGACCTGGAAAAGGGCCAGCTCAGCCATGTCGACCGCTCCGCATTCGAGGTCGGCACCAATATCGCGACGACGCCCGGCAAGGTGATCCGGCAGACCGAGCTCTACCAGCTGATCCAATATGCGCCGGCGACCGAGCAGGTGCTGGCCGTCCCGCTGATCGTCTTCCCGCCCTGGATCAATCGCTTCTACATCCTCGATCTCAACCCGAAAAAGAGCTTCATCCGCTGGGCGGTCGAGCAGGGGCTGACGGTATTCGTCGTCTCCTGGAAGTCGGCGGACGCGAGCATGACCGAGATCGGCCTCGACGATTACGTCCTCGCCGAACTGGACGCGATCGATGCGGTGCGCGAGGCGCTCGGTGTCGAGGCCGTCCATGCGATCGGCTATTGCGTCGCCGGAACGATGCTCGCCGCGACGCTCGCTCTGCTCGAGGCACGCGGCGAGGCGGACAAGGTGGCGAGCGCGACCTTCTTCACCGCCCAGGTCGATTTCTCGGAGGCCGGCGACCTCAAGCTCTTCGTCGGCGACGAGCAGATGGAGCTGATCCGTCAGCTCTCCGTGGACAAGGGCTATCTCGACGGCCGCTACATGGCCGCGACCTTCAACCTGCTCCGCGGCCGCGACCTGATCTGGAACTACGTCACCCACAATTACCTGCTCGGCGAGGATTATCCGCAGTTCGACCTGCTGTTCTGGAACGGCGACACGACCAACCTGCCGGCCAAATGGCACCGCGCCTATCTCACCCAGCTCTATCGCGAGAACCGGCTGGTACAGCCGGGCGGGGTGACGATCGACGGCGTGCCGATCGACCTGCGCAAGGTGAAGACGCCCACCTATGTCCAGGCCGGCCGCGAGGACCATATCGCGCCGCCACAGAGCGTCTGGAAGATCACCCACCATTTCTCCGGGCCGCTGCGCTTCGTGCTCGCGGGCTCCGGTCATATCGCCGGCGTGGTCAACCCGCCCGAGGCGGGGAAGTACCAATATTGGGTCAACGAGACCAAGGTCGACACGCTCGAGCAGTTCGTCGCCGGCGCCACCGAGACGAAGGGCAGCTGGTGGCCCGACTGGAGCCTCTGGCTCCGCACCATCTCGGACGAGGAGGTCCCGGCCAAAGGCGCGCGCGTGCCCGGCAAGGGCAGGCTGAAGGCGATCGAGGACGCGCCCGGCTCCTATGTGAAGGCGCGGTGAGGCTTCTCGCCGTGCTGCTGTGCCTGGCGGTCGGCGCTTCCACCGCCGCCGCCGAACCTTCCGGCGCCTGCGCGAGCCGCAGGGCAGGCTGGGCTTCCCCCGCGGACGGAACGCCCGAGCTCGCGGTGATCAACCGGGTGGGAGTTGCGCACGGTCGGGAGCTGCACTGGAACGGCGTCAGGATCGATCTGGCGACGCTCAGATCCTACCTGCAGCAGGTTTCCCGGATGGCCCCTCTGCCCTTCACCATTCTCGCCCCGGGACCGGAGGCCGATTGCGGCTTCCTCGATGCGGTGCGGGATGAGATGGAGGCGGCGCTGCCCTGCACCCGAGGCGCGTGCGGCGAGGGCGCGGGGCACTGGGGCTATGCGGCGATGCGTCCGCCGCCTTCCGACGCAGAGATCGACCGGATCATGAACGACATGGCGAACGCCGCGATGGCGGCCCAGAACGAGGCGGTTGCCGAGGCCAAGCCACCGAAGCGCTGATCCGATTCTCCCGTCATCCCGCTTTCGCCGGAATGACGGTGATGTAGCGGGGCAGAGGCACGCCACCCGAGCGCATGACGTTTATGTTGCAGCGCACAAAAAACACTTGAAACCCGCTGCCGATACCCCTATTTGCTGCATTGCAGCATCGTAGGAGTAGATCATCGTGGCCGACCAATTGCCGACCGAAGCGACTGAAAGCAAGGCGGAAATGCTGCCCGAAGCGGAGGCCCCCAAGCCTGCGCCGGAGCCCGCCAAGGAAGAGAAGGTCGCACCCGCAGCAGAAGCGGCCGCGCCGACCGCCAAGGCCCGGCCCGCCCGCCGCGCCAAGGCCGAGAAGAAGAAGCAGCCTGAAGCCAAGGCTGCCGCGACGCACGTGAAGAAGACTCGGAAGGCCAAGCCGGCAAAGGCGCCGGCCCCGGCCCGCAAGACCAGGCCGGCCGCGAAGCCGGCGTCGAAGCAGACCCAGCCGGCTGCCAAGCCGGTTTCTAAGCAGACCACGCCGGCGTCCCAGCCGGAAGCGAAACCCGTCCGCGCCGCCGCCAGGGTGGTCCGGAGCATGAAAACAGGAGTGAAGATCATGGCCAACACCAACAAGGCCGCCGAGACCGGCCAGTACGCCGCCGAGCAGTTCCGCGCTGCCTTCGGCGACATCAACGAGCGCGCCAAGGCCGCTGCCGACAAGAGCGCGAAGATCGTCGAAGAGCTCGCCGATCTGACCCGCGGCAATGTCGAGGCGTTCGTCGCCTCCTCGAAGATCGCCGCCAAGGGCGTCGAGACGCTGAGCCAGGACGCCGCCGAATATAGCCGCAAGAGCTTCGAGGAGGCCTCGGCCGCCCTGAAGAGCTTCGCGGAAGTGAAGTCGGCCACCGACTTCTTCAAGCTTCAGGGCGACTTCGCCCGCAGCGCGTTCGATGCCGCCGTCGCCGAGAGCGCCCGCGTCAGCGAGACCGTGCTGAAGCTGGCCGGCGACGTCGTCGAGCCGATCAACAGCCGCTACACCGTTGCGGCCGAGCGCGTGAAGACCCTCGCCGCGTAACTCGCGAGAGTCCGAACCGGTATAAAGGGCGGCCCCTCCCGTTGGAGCGGCCGCCCTTTTTTTGCGCCCGGTTGGGACGCTGCGCCTCTTGCGGCTTACCGGCACCTTGCCATATTTATCGCGTTGATATGGACATGGATCGCGACCTCTACGCCGCCAATGGCAATCCCGGGGACGAGGACGGCACCGGCCTCGGCCTCGCCACCAAGACCCGCACCCGGACGAAATCGCCCTCGCCCTACAAGGTGCTGATGCTGAATGACGATTACACGCCGATGGAGTTCGTCGTCATCGTCCTGCAGAGCTTCTTCAAGATGAGCATCGAGGATGCGACGCGGGTGATGCTCCACGTTCACCAGCGCGGCGTCGGCGTTTGCGGCGTGTTCAGCTACGAGGTCGCCGAGACCAAGGTCGCCCAAGTCATGGATTTCGCCCGCAAGAACGAGCACCCGCTCCAATGCACGCTGGAGAAGGCGTAGGCCGCCTCTAATCCTCCCTGTGACGCGAAGCGTCATGGGGAGGGGGACCATGCGAAGCATGGTGGA
>JAFAZM010000096.1 GCA_019239785.1 Sphingomonadaceae bacterium | reverse complement strand
CTGATCTGGTCCTCGGTGGTCAGCCATTACCTGCACGACAAGGAGGCGCCGCCCTCGGACATCCTGCACTGGTTCGCCGACGGCGCCGCCATCCCACGTGCCTTCCTGCTCGACTGGACCAACAGGATACTGAAGGAGAATGCGCTGACCCGCGGCGGCGCGCTTGAGATCGGCGCGGATGCGATCGATCTCCGCCGGGTCGAGGCGCCGGCGATGGTGATCTCGCTGAAGGACGACCATGTCTCCGCCTGGCAGGCGACCTATGAGGGCGCGAAATTGCTTGGCGGCGAGACGCAATTCCTGCTCGGCGGCTCCGGCCACAATGCCGGCGTGATCAACCCGCCCGCGGCGAACAAGCACGGCTATTGGACCAATCCGCGGATGCCGGCGACGCCCGAAGCCTGGATGGACACGGCGATCCGCCACGAAGGCTCCTGGTGGCCGGCTTGGCAGCAATGGCTGGTCCGCGACGGTGCGGAACGGGTGAAGGCGCGCAAGCCGAAGAAGGAGATCGAGCCGGCTCCCGGCTCCTATGTGCGGATGACTTAGAGCCCCACGTCATCCTGACGAAAGTCAGGATCCATGAACACGGACTGCGAGAGGCCCCCTCCTCTGTGTTCATGGATGCTGAATCAAGTTCAGCATGACGATAGGGAAGCGCGACTGACGAAGGGAATGACGATGGCAGATTACGAAACCATCCTGGTCGAGCAAAAAGGCGCGGTGACCCTGGTCACGCTGAACCGGCCGCAGGCGCTGAACGCGCTGAACTCGCAGGTGCTCGGCGAATTGATCCAGGCCTTCGCCGCCTATGACGCGGACGAGACCCAGCATTGCCTCGTCCTCACCGGCTCGGAAAAGGCCTTCGCCGCCGGCGCCGACATCAAGGAGATGGCGGACCAGGGCTTCGCCTCGATGTACGGCTCGAACTTCTTCCAGGGCTGGGAGAAGGTGACCGCGACCCGCAAGCCCTGGCTGGCGGCGGTCGCCGGCTATGCGCTCGGCGGCGGCTGCGAGGTGGCGATGATGGCCGATTTCATCATCGCCGCGGACAATGCGAAGTTCGGCCAGCCCGAGATCAAGCTCGGCGTGACCCCCGGCATGGGCGGCTCGCAGCGTCTCACCCGCGCGATCGGCAAGGCCAAGGCGATGGAGATGTGCCTGACCGGCCGGATGATGGACGCCGCCGAAGCCGAGCGCTCCGGCCTCGTCGCCCGCGTTGTCCCGGCCGCGGACCTGCTCGCGGAGGCGCTGAAGACAGCCGAGACGATCGCCGGCATGGCGCCGCTCGCCGCGATCGCGACCAAGGAGATGGTCAACGCCGCCTTCGAGACCGGCCTCGCCCAGGGCATCGTCTTCGAGCGCCGCCTGTTCCACGGCCTGTTCGGGACGGAGGACCAGAAGGAAGGGATGGCGGCGTTCGTGGAAAAGAGGGCGGCGGAGTGGAAGGGTAAATAGCCCCTCTCCCCTTGTGGGAGAGGGTTGCGCAGTCTTAGTGAGCGCAGCGAACTTAGACGGAGCTGGGTGAGGGGTAGCGCTGCCGCAGGCAGCGCGCGAAGCTTCGCTTCGCACCCCTCACCCTACCAGCATCGGGTGAACATCGCACCGCGATGTTCAGGTTGTGCCGGGGGCACAACCGGCCCGATGCTCCCACAAGGGGAGAGGGAAAAGTGGAGTAAGACATGGCACGCGTGGCATTCATCGGTTTGGGCAATATGGGCGGCGGGATGGCCGCGAACCTGGTCAAGGCGGGGCACGACGTGACCGCCTTCGACCTGTCCGAGGACGCCCTGCTCCGCGCCGAAGGCCATGGCGCCGCCCGCGCCGGCTCGGCGCAGGAGGCGGTCGCCAATGCCGAGGCGGTGATCACCATGCTGCCGGCCGGAAAGCATGTCCGCGAAGTCTTCGAGACCAATGTCATCGGCTGTGCGCCGAAGGAAGCGATTCTGATCGACTGCTCGACGATCGACGTCGCCACCGCGCGCGAGGAGATCGGAAAGGCCGCGGCCGCCGGCTACGAGATGGTCGACGCGCCAGTCTCCGGCGGCATCGCCGCCGCCGATGCCGGCACCCTCACCTTCATGGTCGGCGGCACCGATGCCGCCTTCGAGCGCGCCCGGCCCTATCTGGAGATCATGGGCAAGGCGGTGATCCATGCCGGCGCGGCGGGCTCGGGCCAGGCCGCCAAGATCTGCAACAACATGCTGCTCGGCGCTTCGATGGCGGCGACCTGCGAGACTTTCGTGATGGCGCGCAAGCTCGGCCTCGACCTGCAGACCTTCTTCGACATCTCCTCCAAGGCGTCGGGCCAGTGCTGGTCGATGACGACTTATTGCCCGGTCCCCGGCGTCGGCCCGGAGACCCCGGCCGATCGGGGCTATCAAGGCGGCTTCGCGGCGGCCCTGATGCTGAAGGACCTGCGCCTGGCGATGGAGGCCGCGCAGAGCGTCGACGCCTACACGCCGATGGGGGCCGAGGCCGAAACGCTCTACGCGCGCTTCGCCGAGCTCGGCGGCGGCGGCAGGGATTTCTCCGCGATCATCAAGATGATCGACGACAGCTGGCAGGCGCCCCAATGATCCTCCCCCAAGGGGGGAGGGGGACCGCCGCCGGGGGCGGTGGTGGAGGGGTGTCAGCGTCCGAGACCGTCCCCGGCCGCTGATACCCCACCACCAAGCTGCGCTTGGTCCCCCTCCCCTTTCAGGGGAGGATTTTTTCAACGGAGCACTTTGCCGACGGCCTCTCGCCATCCGGCCAGCCTGGCGTCCCGCACCTCCGGCGCCATATCGGGCACAAATCGTTCGACTGCGCCCCGCATCACCGCTGCCTCCTCGAGCGAGCCGAACAGGCCCGCTCCGACCCCGGCCAGCATCGCCGCCCCAACCGCGGTGGTCTCGACGAACTTCGGCCGCTCCACCTCCAGATCCAGCACATCGGCGAGATCCTGCGCCAGCCAGTCGTTGGCGACCATGCCGCCGTCGACCTTGAGGCAGCGCCATTCGGCGCCGTCGCCGGCGAAGGCTCTCATCAAATCGTGGGTCTGGTGCGCCTGCGCCTCCAATGCGGCGCGGACGATATGGGCGCGGCCGGTGGCGAAGCTGAGGCCCGACAGCGCCGCGCGCGCATCCGGCGCCCAATGCGGCGCGCCGAGGCCGGTCAGCGCCGGCACCAGCATCACCCCGCCGCTGTCCGCGACCGAGCGGGCCAGCTCTTCGCTCTCGGCCGCGGTCCGGATCAGCCCAAGCTCGTCGCGCAGCCACTGGATCAGGCTGCCGGCGACGAAGACCGAGCCTTCGCGCGCATAGGCCCGCTTGCCCTCCAACTGCCAGGCCACCGTCGTGAGCAACCGATGATGCGACAGCGGCGCCTCGTCGCCGGTATGGGTGAGCACGAAGGCGCCGGTGCCGTAGGTCGCCTTGGTCTCGCCCGGCGCCAGGCAGGCCTGGCCGATCGCCGCCGCCTGCTGGTCGCCGGCCATGCCGCAGAGCGGGATCGGCGCGCCGAACAAGGACGTCTCGCCATAGCGGCCGGCGCAGTCGGCGATCTCCGGCAGAGTGCCGCGCGGCACCTCGAACAGGTCGAGCAGGCCCTCGTCCCAGCGGCCCTTGTGGATATCCATCAAAGCGGTGCGTGAGGCGTTGGTCGCGTCGGAGATATGGAGCCCGCCGGTCAACCTGAAGACCAGCCAGGATTCGACGGTGCCGATGCAGAGGTCGTCGCCGGCCGCGGCGACCGCCTCCATATTCTCCAGCGCCCAGGCGATCTTGGTCGCGCTGAAATAGGGATCGAGCAGCAGCCCGGTCTTCGCCTGCAGCGCCGGCTCGTGGCCTTCATCCTTCAGCCGCGCGCAATACGCGGCCGTACGCCGGTCCTGCCAGACGATCGCCGGCCCGAGCGCCTCCCCGGTCCGCCGCGACCAGAACACCACAGTCTCGCGCTGGTTGGTGATCCCGATCGCGGCGATCCCCTCCGCCCCGCCGGCCTGCGCCACCATCTTGCGCGCGCAGGCCAGGGAGGAGCGCCAGATCTCCTCCGGATCATGCTCTACCCAGCCGGGGCGCGGATAGGATTGCCTGAGCTCGCATTGCTCGCTGCCGAGGGAGGTGCCGTCCACGGCGAACAGCATCGCCCGCGTGCTCGTCGTGCCCGCATCGATGACGAGGATCTGTTCTGCGGTCATGCCCCTGTCCCGTCGCCCCGGCGGGAGGCCGGGAACCATATGGCTTTGGTGACACGAAGGCTGACTGGTTTCCAGCCTCCACGAAAGCGCCTCGTTTCAGCTGTCGCCGACAGGCCCCTACGCCGTTTATTTCGCGCGAAGGACGTGAAGAAGCGCGAAGGGCGCGAAGGGGAAGGGATTAACGGCTTGGCCGATCTGATCCCGCCCCCGGGCGGGAGAGCAAAATCTTCGCGATCTTCGCGCCTTTCTTCCTTCGCGTCCTTCGCGTGAAATGCTTTTCTTCCCTGTCCCGTCGGTGCCACGAACCGGATTGCTTCGCTTTGCGCACAATGACGATATGGCGGTGCGTGATGGACAGGTTCGATCTCCTCGTCGTCGGCGGCGGCATCAACGGAGCGGCGATCGCGCGCGACGCGGCCGGGCGCGGGCTCGACGTGCTGCTGGTCGAGAAGGACGATCTCGCCGGCCATACCAGCTCGGCCTCGTCCAAACTGATCCACGGCGGCCTGCGCTATCTCGAGCAATATGAATTCGGCCTGGTCCGCGAATCCCTGCAGGAGCGCGAGATATTGCTGCGCACCGCCCCGCACCTGGTGCGGCCGCTGCGCTTCATCCTTCCCGATCCGCCCGGCGGGCGTCACTTCTGGCTGATCCGCGCCGGGCTCCTGCTCTACGACCTGCTCGCCGGCCGCGGCAGCCTGCCGCGCTCGCGCGCGATCGGCCGCGGGGAGGCCGAATTGGGCGCGCCGCTGAAGCCCGGCTTCCGCCTCGCTTCCTATTGGGACGCCTGGGTCGACGACAGCCGGCTCGTCGTGCTCAACGCGCTCGACGCGCATGAGCGCGGCGCCGAGATCGCGACCCGGACGGAATTGCTCTCCGCCCGCCGCGAGGGCGACGCCTGGGCCGCGACCCTCTCCGGCGGCCGCACCCTCCGTGCGACATCGATCGTGAACGCGGCCGGCCCCTGGGTCGCCGAGGTGCTGAAGGGCCGGCTCGGCGCGGAGACGAAGAGCCGCGCTCGGCTGGTCAAGGGGAGCCACATCCTCGTGCCCCGGCTCTGGCAGGGCGAGCAGGCCTACATCCTCCAGAACGAGGCAGACGGGCGGGTGGTCTTCGCCTTGCCTTATGGCGCGCACAGCCTGATCGGCACCACCGACATTCCGGTCGAGAGGCCCGAGGATGCGGTGATCGACACGGACGAGATCGCCTATCTCTGCGCGGCGGCGAACCTTTATTTCACGAAGCAGACCGCGCCCGCGGAGGTGATCTGGTCCTATGCCGGCGTGCGCTCGCTCTACGACGACGGCGAGGCGCAGGCGAAGGACATCACGCGCGACTATCATCTGGAGCTGGACAAGGCGCCGGGGCCGCGCCTGCTCTCGGTCTTCGGCGGCAAGATCACCACCGCCCGCCACCTCGCCGCCGAGGCGCTCGACAAAATCGGCGCGAAGGGCCTCAAGTTCACGGCGACCAGTCCGCTTCCCGGCGGCAATGTCAGCGCGGCGTTCAACGAACGGATGGCTGCGCTCGGCGCCTGGCTGCCGCAGCCGCTGCTGCGCCGCCTGGCCGGCGCCTACGGCACCCGGCTGGAGGCTTTGCTCGGCGACGCGGACTCGCTCGCCGGCCTCGGCCGTCATTTCGGCGCCGGCCTCTACGAGGCGGAAGTGCGCTACCTGGTCGAGAACGAGTTCGCGCGCAGCGCCGAGGACATAATGTGGCGGCGGTCCAAGCTCGGCCTGGTCATGTCGAAGGCGGAGCAGAAAGCGCTTGCCGATTGGCTCGGAACGGCCGTGCGGAAGCGAAGTTGAGCAGCGATGGAAAACGTCCTCGGCTGGAAGCTCGACCCCGATCAGCGCATGGAATTGCTGCAGCAATTCCCGCCTACCTATCCGAACGTCGACGCCGACCATGTCACCCTCGGCCGTGCGCCGGAGGACGCGCCGCTGCCGGCGCCGGCTGAGGCCGAGATCGTCGGCCGCGCCGACGACGGCGAAGGCGTCGAGGCCATGGTGGTGCGCCTCGGCGGGACCACCGACCGTCCCGACGGCTCGACCTTCCACATCACCTGGTCGCTCGCCGAGGGCCGCGAGGCGAAGGAGAGCAACGACGTGATCGCCGCGCGCGGCTGGACCGAATTCGAACTGCCGATGCCGGTGACGGTGACGCCCGCGCGCTGGCCGTGAGCCGGCAGCTCTATCTCGACTGCGACGGCGTCCTTGCCGATTTCGACAAGGGCGCGACCGCGATCCTGGGCCTGCCGCCGACGGCGTACGAGGATCGCCACGGAGCGGTGCATTTCTGGCGCAAGCTCGCCGCGGCGCCCGATTTCTATTTCGGCCTGCCGTTGCTGCCCGATGCGATGCGGCTGTTCGACGCGGTGGAGCATCTCGATCCGATCATCCTCACCGGGATGCCGCGCGGCAATTGGGCGGCGGACCAGAAGCGCCGCTGGGCCGCGGAATATTTCCCGGGCACGCGGATCATCACCACCCTCGCCCGCGAGAAATGCGCGCATTGCCGCGCCGGCGACGTGCTCGTCGACGATCAGCTCCGCCACGCCCAGCTCTGGCGGGACGCCGGCGGGGTGTTCATCCAGCACAGGAATGCGGAGGCGACGCTGAGGGCGCTGGCGGACTATTTCCCGCTCGAGACCTGATCCTGCGTCATCGCGAGGCGCCGAGGGCGCCGTGGCGATCCAGCCTCTCACTGGATTGCCGCGCCTTCGGCTCGCAATGACGAGAATGGGCGGCGGGGCCTAGTGCGCCGCGGCGGGTGCCGGCGCCGGGACCGCAGGCCCCACCTCCAGCCGCATCGCGCGAAAGTCCAGCGTGTAGCTTTCGAACGCGCGCAGCGCGTCCGAGCCGAGCGTGCCGTTGTCGCGCGGCTCCGGGGCGCCGGGCGCCGCCAGCCCGATCCGCAATGACAGCAGCGGCAATGCGCGTCCGGCCAGCGCGAGCGGCGGGTCGCGCCAGGTGGCGAAGCGCGTGCTGGCCGTGCCGCCGGCGCTCGCCATCCGCGCCTGGCCGGTGGCGAGCGCGGCGACCCGCGCCGGGTTGGCGGCGGCATAGCGGGCGCTGAGCGCGCTCTGATTGGCGCCGGTGTCGAGGTGCAGCGGCACCTCCCGGCCGTCCACCGCGACCTTGACGAAGACCTGCCCCGCGGTCGCGACCAGGTTGGGCGGTCCCGCCGGTGCGGCCACGGCCGGCAGCAAGGTGAAGCGGCCCGCCGCCGGCTCGATCCGCATCCGCCCGAGCGCGTGCATCACCGGCAGTCCGACGATCGCGCGGATGTCGTAGCCGCCGGGCACCGGGAAGGTGAGCTGGGCATCGTCGATGATCAGGAAGGGCACGTTGCGCAGCACCGCGCCGGCGATCTCCAGGCGGTCGACGATGCCGAGCCGCACCGCGACATTGCCCTCGACGCCGTTGCCGACGCTGGCGCCGCCCTCGATGATGGTGACGCCGAGCCGCCGGGCCGTCGCGGTGGAGAGGACGGAGAGGCTGGCGCCGGTGTCGAACACCGCTTCCTGGGCCTGGCCGTTCACGGCGATGTCGATCCGCGGCAGGCCGACGCGATCGGTATGCGCCGGGATGCTGCGTTCGGCGACCGCGCCCTCGAGGCTCTGCGCGGCGTGACCGGCGAGCAGGGCGGCGACCTGCGCCTGCTGCGCGGTCCGCGCCGCCCCAGCGGCATCGCCGCGCGCCGCCTGCGCCTCGCCATAGGCGCGGCCCCAGCGCGCCGCATCGGCATAGGCGCCGCGCAGGAAAGCGTCGGCGGAGAGCAGCGACAGCGCCGCCTCCCGCAGCGCCGCATCCCGGCTGCCCGCGATCCGAGCCAAAGCGGGCAGGTCCGCAAGCCCCTCAAAGCGCGCGAGGGTGAGCCGGGTGCGCACCAGCAGCGCCAGCTCGCCGCGGGCGCTCGCGGCGAGCTGCCGGAGCGGGGCGAGCTCGCCGCGATCTGCGGCGTCGAACGCCGCGCCGAGCGGCGTCTGCGCGCGCGCCGTCGCCGCGGTCACGGGTGGCGTGGCGAGAGCGGCGGCCGCGCCATGGTCCTGCGCCCCAGCCGGCGCTGCGGCGAGCGCCAGCGCCGCCAGGATGGCCGGCGATGCGGCTGCGGATTTCGTCATGAGTGGCTCCTCGGATTGGGGCTTGCCGCGGGCAGGCAAGGCATGTACATCGTTTAGCGAATATCTCTTTTCGTATTACGATAAGAAATGGCTGTCAAGCAATGAGCGAACTTCTCCTCCCCCTGCGCGCTTCCGCCCGTCGCCTGCGCTACGCCGCGCTCGCCGCGATCGCCCTGTTCGAGCTGGTGCTGCTGCTTGCGGTCTGGCTGCTGCTCGCCGGCGGCCGCGACTCGGTTCCGGCGCTGCAGATCCACGATTCGGGGCTGCCGCCCTGGGCCGCGGCGGCCTCATTGCTGCTGATCGGGCTGTTCGTCGGGCTCGCCCTGCTGCGGCTGACGCGGATGCTGGCGCGCGTCGAGGCGGGGACGCCGTTCGCCGCCGCCGGCGATTTGCGCGGCTTCGCCTTCTACCTGCTGCTTGCCGTTTTGGTCTCGGTGTTCGCGCCCGCCTTGTTCGGCCTCGTCGTGCAGGCGCAGGCGGGGGGCGAGCATCGGCTCGAGCTCGCGCTCGGCAGCACCGAGCTGCTCGCACTGCTGGTCAGCGCCCTGCTCTTCTTCGTCGCCCGGCTGCTCGACGAGGCCCAGCGCCTCGCCGACGACCACAGCCAGATCGTCTGAGGGCGGCGATGGCGATCATCGTCCGCCTCGACGTCATGCTGGCGCTCCGCAAGGCCCGCTCGAAGGACCTCGCCCAACGTGTCGGCATCACCGAGACCAATTTGTCGCTGCTCAAGTCCGGCCGGGTCAAGGGCATCCGCTTCGAGACCCTCGACGCGATCTGCGACTTTCTGGACTGCCAGCCGGGCGACATCCTCGTGCACGAGAAGGAAGCTTAGGAAGAGAGAAGAAGACCCTCACCCTGCTACGCGCAGGTCGCGCCGTCCCCCGGACGGCGCTGAGCCGCGTGGGCGCGGCTCAGCTGCGCATCCCGCAAGCGGGAGAGGGTGAAGAAGGGCGAGATCCGCGCCGGCGCACCCCTTCTCCCGCTCGCGGGAGAAGGGTGGGATGAGGGCCTTCTTCTACTTCTCCAGGTCGGCCTAGCGCAGCTTCGCGATCTTCAACCCGTCCGCCTTGGCGCGGTCTTTGATCGACTCCTCGCTACGGGTCATCGCCTTGGAGATTCCCTTCAGCGACATGCCCTTGCCGGCAAGCAGATGCAGCTTCTGGATCTCGTCGCTGGTCCAGGCCTGCCGGTGCCGTTCGAACCGTTCCGCCATTCGCCGTCTCCCGAAACGGAAAGGGCCGCCTTCGGCGACCCCTTCCTCTAGCTCTTATGACCCGGATCGAAACACCGCTCCGACCCGATCCCGTTCACGCGGCGTCTTCGAAATCCGCTTCGACCGGGCCGCTGTCCTGGCCCTTGGCGGCCGGGTCGCGGTCGACCAGCTCGATGATCCCCATCGGGGCCGCATCCGAGGCGCGGATGCCGGCCTTCAGCACGCGGGTATAGCCGCCGGCCCGCTCCTGGTAGCGCTTGGCGAGCACGTCGAAGAGCTTCACCAGCTGCGCGTCGTCGAGCAGGCGGGCATGGGCGAGACGGCGGTTCGAAAGGCCGCCCTTCTTCGCCAGGGTGATCAGCTTCTCGACATAGGGGCGAAGCTCCTTCGCCTTCGGCAAAGTCGTCTTGATCTGCTCGTGCTTGATCAGGGCGGTGGCCATGTTGCGGAACATGGCGGTGCGGTGGGAGGAGGTGCGGCCGAGCTTGCGGCCGCCGACGCGATGGCGCATTGTCTTTCCTTCGTTCGTCCGGCGCCCGTTTCAGGTAGCGCCGGCCAGGCAGTCATGACGAGGGACTGCCCAAACCTCTAAAGCAAAAGAACGGAGCCGCGGCCCCGTCCTGCCGCGCTCCCAAAGCCGAAGCGGCCGGGAAAGTCAAGCTTTCCTGCCGCTTGGCCGTCTCGCTTTTCGACTCGCCCGCGGAATGAAAATTGCGCATCGTGATGTCCTCTGAAGGGGGAGGACGAAAATGGGCACACCACCGGGCGGCAATATCCAGGCGATGGCGGCGGGAACGCAGAGCGGCCAATATGGCGCCTGCCTGTTCACGCTCGACGAGAACGGCTCGCTGTCCTTCACGACGCAGGAGTTTCCGGGCACCGACGACTGGCAGGTCTGGCAGGGCCCGAGCTTCGGCGGCCAGCCGCAGCCGGGTGGGCAGATCGCCTGCGCCGGCCAGAACAATGGCTGCCTGATGCTGGTTATGCTGGATCTGGACGGCATGACCTGGACGATGCAGCAGAAGCATGCGAGCGGCAGCTGGGGCGGCTGGGCAGGCCCCGGCATCGGCAGCCAGAAATACGGCTGGGCGGCGATCACCGCCGGCGAGCAGAGCGGGGCGCGCGGCATCCAGCTGATGGCGGCCGACGACGAGGGCCAGATCTGGTCCTGCTACCAGATGAACCCGGGCGCCGACTGGAGCGGCTGGACCACCGGCCTCGCCGTCCTTTCGGGCGGCCAGGATTTCGACGCGGGCGAGATCGCCCTTTCCGGGCAGAACAACGGCATGCTGATGCTGCTCGCCGAGGCGGACGGCGAGATCGCGGCGCTGCCGCAGATTCAGCCGGGAGGCGCCTGGGGCGCCTGGACCGCGCTCGGCCTCGGCGGCCAGACCGAACCGCTCAAGAACATCTGCGCCTGTCAGCAGGGCGGCAGCCGCGGCGTCCAGCTCTGGGGGCTCGACGGCAACGGCAAGGTCATGGCCCTGTTCCAAGACACCGCCGGCGGGCAGTGGGACCCCTGGCAGGTCTTCCTCGGCACCCAGCCCGAGCCGTTCGTGCTGATCGCGGCCGCCGGCCAGAACAACGGCTGCACGATCTTCTTCGGCGTCGGCGAGGCGGGCGACCTCTGGGAGGTCCGCCAGACCGCGCCCGGCGGCGACTGGGGCAAGTGGAAGACGATGGCGCCGCCGCCGCAGAGCTGAGCTCGAACTTTTGCCGCATCAGCGGCCTAGGCCCTCTCCCCGTGGGGGAGAGGGTTGGGTGAGGGGGCTCTGAGTCCGAGAGTCCGCGACCGTCCTCACCCCAGCGCTCCCCTGGGGAGAGGGAGTGCTCAGCGCCCTTTGAACATCGACACAGGATAAGCGAGAAGTCGCCAGCCTAGCGCCGGAAATAGCGCGCCACGTCGTCCTTCATCGGCCCGACCGCGCGAACCGCGGCCTTGAGCTCGTCCTGCGTGCAGCAGAAGTGCGCCGTCCAGTGGCGCAGCTCCCACTCCTCGCTGATATTGACCCGGTTCCCGTCGGCGGGGCCCCGCTTGGTGAGATCGTCTGCCATCTCGCTTCTCCCTGTTGCACCCGCGGCGAACGGCGGGTGCGCCCCCCGCATCCCGCCCTCGCCGCCCTAACGACTCGCCGCGCCGCGCCTTCCCTTCGGCGTGCGGCAAGGCCAGCCGGGCTGAACCATAACGCCCTCGCCGACGTTATGCATGTGCAACGAGTGTTGGGTGCCACGGCCTAGGCTACGCGCGCGCCCGGCAGGGGCGCGGCCCGCCGCGGCGGGCCCGCCCTACTCCTTGTCAATCTCTAAACACTAAACGAAATTCTCGGCTAGACCGAACCCCGCGCTGACGAATCCGGTTTCAAGTATCCAATCATCGCGCAGAGTTGGGTGCAAAGTTCCCCGGCCTCTATTCCTGCGGCCCCAACACTCTCGATGTAATGATTAATTGAGCCCCCTCGTTGGAGCATTGGCGCGGCAGCCTCGGCCTCCGTCAACGCCCGCTCAACTATCGCCGCCAGCGTTATAAACATGTGAGCGGCCATTGGGTTTCTGAATTGTGTGGGCGGCGCGGACAATATCTGATCTCGCGCGACGCCAAGGAAAGGAACTCCGAATTCCGTATTGGAAAAAACCTCCCCGCTTTTTCTGCGTCGTTCAACGTCGACCATTATCCTCAATAGCTCGCCAATCGACTGAATTACGAGCAGAGAGAGATTCGCAGCCCACTTTTCAAATCGATCACGATCCGCTTCACGCTCTCGCCGAGCCAAATGGTTCTGTAGGAAAATCACCGCAAAGCCGCTGGCTACGGCCAGAATTGTTCCAACAGCCTGAACCCAAGCAGCCAACCCTGGATGGGCATCCATCAGAACGACAAGGTTCACATTCCGACCTCAAGTTGAAGCATAGGCTCTCCGTACCGTCCTTTGTCCACAGAAAAAGGGCCGCCTCGCGGCGGCCCTTCGAGAGGAAATGAGATCCGGCTCTCTGGCCGGAATGAGGGGTCAGCCAAGCAATTCCTGCTCAAGCTTCTTCGCCATCTCCTCGATATTCTCCGGGGGCCAGCCGGGGATGTCCATCCCGAGCCGCAGGCCCATGCTCGCAAGCACTTCCTTGATCTCGTTGAGCGACTTGCGGCCGAAGTTCGGCGTGCGCAGCATCTCGGCCTCGGTCTTCTGGACCAGGTCGCCGATATAGATGATGTTGTCGTTCTTGAGGCAGTTGGCGCTGCGGACCGAGAGCTCCAGCTCGTCCACCTTCTTCAGCAGGTAGCGGTTGAGCTGGTTGGCGTCGGCCTCGGTTTCGGCGGCCGACGGCACGGCGATGCCGGCCATGGTCGGGACCTGCGCCATGCCCTCGTCGAAATGGACGAAGAGCTGGAGCTGGTCCTGCAGGATCCGCGCGGCATAGGCGATCGCATCGTCCGGGCTGATCGTGCCGTCGGTGTCGACGGTCAGCGTCAGCTTGTCATAGTCGAGCTCCTGGCCGACGCGGGTGTTCTCGACCTTGTAGCTGACCTGGCGGACCGGGCTGTAGAGCGCGTCGATCGGGATCAAGCCGATCGGCGCATCGGCCGGGCGGTTGGACGCGGCCGGGACATAGCCCTTCCCGGTCTCGGCGGTCAGCTCCATGTTGAGCGTCGCGCCCTCGTCGAGATGGCAGATGACCAGATCGGGGTTCATCACCTCGATGTCGCCGGTCGTGGCGATCTGGCCGGCGGTGACCTCGGCCGGGCCGGTGGCGGAGAGCTGGAGCCGCTTCGGCCCCTCGCCTTCCATCTTCAGCGCGACCTGCTTCACGTTGAGGACGATGTCGGTCACGTCCTCGCGGACGCCGGCGAGGCTGCTGAACTCATGCAGCACGCCCTCGATCTTGATCGAGGTGACGGCGGCGCCCTGGAGCGAAGACAGAAGAACGCGGCGCAGCGAGTTGCCGAGCGTCAGGCCGAAGCCGCGCTCGAGCGGCTCGGCGACGAAGGTCGCCTTGCGCTTGGCGTCGGCGCCAGCCTTGATGTCGAGCTTGTTGGGCTTCTTCAGTTCCTGCCAGTTCTTTGCGTTGACAGCCACGGGGTTCCCCTGGGTTGGAGGCCGGTGGGGGCGCCGGCCTCGATGTTCAAAGAGCGCCGACTCGTCAGCCGGCACCAAAGCTGCCGGGCGCCCGCAAGGGAG
>JAFAZM010000085.1 GCA_019239785.1 Sphingomonadaceae bacterium | reverse complement strand
GGATCGACGAGACCGGCTATTTCCTCGTCAGCCTCGCCGAGACCGCCCAGCGCCTCGGCGTGCCGCTGGCCGAGGCCGAGCGCATCCTCGCCGTGATCCAGACCTTCGATCCCGCCGGGATCGCCGCGCGCAGCCTTGCCGAATGCCTGGCGCTGCAGGCGAAGGACGCCAACCGCTACGATCCAGCGATGGCGCGGCTGATCGACAATCTCGACTATCTCGCCAGGGGCAATGTCGCGGCGCTGAAGCGGATTTGCGGCGTCGACGACGAGGACATGGCGGACATGATCCGCGAGCTGCGCGCCTACGATCCCAAGCCGGGCTGCCGCTTCACCGGCGCCGAGCGGGTCGACGCGATCGTCCCCGACGTCTTCGTCACCAGGCGCGGCGCCGGCTGGGCGGTCGAGCTCAACAGCGCGACCCTGCCGCGGCTGCTGGTCAACCGGACCTATTATAACGAGCTGGCGAGCGGGCCGCAGAACCGCCAGTCCAAGGCCTGGCTCAACGAATGTTTGCAGAGCGCGAACTGGCTCCTGAAGGCGCTCGACCAGAGGGCGCGGACGATCGTCAAGGTCGCCAGCGAGATCGTCACCCAGCAGGAGGGCTTCTTCCGCCACGGCGTCTCGCAGCTGAAGCCGCTCACCCTGCGCGCGGTGGCCGAGACGATCTCGATGCACGAATCGACGGTGAGCCGGGTCACCTCGAACAAGTATCTCGCCTGCGACCGCGGCCTGTTCGAGCTGAAATATTTCTTCACCAGCGGCATCCAGAGCAGCGACGGCGGCGATGCGGCCTCGTCGGAAGCGGTGAAGAGCCGGATCCGCGCGCTGATCGCGGCGGAGGATCCGGTCAAGATCCTGTCCGACGACCAGCTCGTCGACATGCTGAAGGCGGAAGGCTTCGACATCGCGCGTCGCACGGTCGCCAAATATCGCGAGGCGATCGGCCTCGGCTCATCGGTGCAGAGGCGGCGGCAAAAGGCGATCGGCCGCGCCGCCTGAGTGTTGAGAAGGAGAGAGACGAGATGAAGGCGCTGCTGTCCGTCGCCCTGCTGCCGCTGGCGCTCGCCGCCTGCGGCGACCTCAACCCCGACAAGGGCGACAACGGCATCCATGTCGCCAATCCGGACAGCGAGCGGCTGAAAGCCATGTCGCCGCTCAACCAGCGGCTGGCGCTGATGCGGGCGATCCGCGACACCGGCAATCGCTGCCACCGCGTCGTCAGCGGCGCCTATCAGCAATATTATCGCGGCATGGAGATGTGGGTCGCGCTCTGCGAGGAGGGCAAGCATTGGGCGGTCTTCATCGCCGGCAACAGCGACGTCCAGGTCCGCGACTGCGACGAGAACCCCCAGCTCAGCCTGCCCCTCTGCCGCCCGGTCGCGCCGATGCCGGCGGACCCGAACGACCCGGGCTCCCGCGGCGGCAATGCGATGGGGAACGCGGCCGGGAACAGCTCAAGGAACGCGCAGTAGCCAGGCTACGTTCGGCGTTACTCCCTCTCCCCGGCGGGGCAGAGTGGATAAATCAGCATGCTCTGATCGGTTGGAATCGTCATTGCGAGGAGCGTAGCGACGAAGCAATCCAGCGGGCCCCCGAGACTCGCTGGATTGCTTCCCCCGGCTTTTCGCCGGGGTCGCAATGACGAAGGGGATCAGCCGAAACACGGCACCCGCTAGCAATTCTCGTATTTCCAATTGCGTCTTTTACCCTCGGCGAGCCATTCCACCGTCTGGGCGAGGCGCTTGGCGCGGGTCTCGTCGCGCTTCGCCTCGGTGACCCATTCGACATATTCGCGCTGGCAGCTCGGCGGGAAATTGTCGAACACGGCCTTGGCCGCAGGGACCGCGTCGATCGCGGCGCGCAGATCCTGCGGCACGGTGAAGGGCGGCTTCTTCGATGTCGCGCGCGTCGGCTTCGCGCCTTCGTCGATCAGGGACATCGACTTGCGGGTCAGCTCGACCAAAGCGGCGCGGGGCGGCAGGTCATCGAGCGAGGTCAGCCGCCCGAACTGGCCCATCGCCGAGCGGTTCTTCTCCTCCCGGCTCAGCATGGAATCGTTCCAATAGCCGAACGCCGCGTGCGCCTTGAAGCCGGAGAAGCCGGCGAGGATCTTGCCCTTGTAGAGGAAGCTCGGCCGGCTCCACTTCATCGTCTCCTCGCAATCGGGGCAGGCCTCGTGGACCACGCTGCGCAGATGTTCGAGGATCGGCCGGGCGAAATCGGGCTGGCCGGCGATATAGGCGTCGACGCGCTGATCGGTCTTCATCTCGTCCCTCCCTGTTCATGCGATCATCGCGCCAATGGCCGCATCTGGCAACTTCCCGCCGATCCGCCCGTTTCTCCGCCGTCACGAACGAGGAGGAGACGCGCTGATGGTCGGGCGGAATTTCTGGGCGGTGGCCGACGGCGAACAGTGGAAGGTCTATGAGGAGGGCCTGCCCGACCAGACCACCCGCCACGCCGGCCGCGACGAAGCCTGGGAAGCGGCCAAGGCGCAGGCGGCCGAGCTGAAGGGCGAGGCCTTCCTGCAGGATGCGGACGGGGCCGTGCTCGATCGCGCCTGGTTCGGCGACCTGCCGCGGGACATCAAGCCGGTTTAGGGATTGGGGGATCGGGAATCAGGGGCAGGGTTCCAAGACCTCTTCGGCGGCATTCCTTGCGCGCGCTCGGGCCAGCCGCAGGCCTTCGACGATGAAGATGGCGAGCGCGGTCCAGATCGCGCCGAAGCAGAGCGCGTGGGCGGCGGTGAAGCGTTCGCCGAAGACCAGGACCGCGAGCAGGAATTGCAGCGACGGCGCGAGATATTGGAGGAAGCCGAGCGTGGAATAGGGCAGGCGGCGCGCCGCCGCGTTGAACAGGAGCAGGGGGATCGCAGTGACCGCGCCGCCGAGGATGAGCAGCCCGGCGGTGACCCTGTCGAGCGCGCCGAGGCCGAGGCCGCCGTCATGGACCCAGAGCAGGTAGAGGAGCGACAGCGGCGCCAGCATCGCCGTCTCGATCGAGAGGCCTTCGAGCGCGTCGACCGGCGCGATCTTCCGGATGAAGCCGTAGAGGCCGAAGC
>JAFAZM010000031.1 GCA_019239785.1 Sphingomonadaceae bacterium | reverse complement strand
GCTCCTGCTGATCGGCTCGTTCGGCATGGCGGCGTCGCTGTTCGTGATGGTCTATGCATTCAGCCAGGGCGGGCTGGTCGACGGCAAGCTCGTGCTCACGCCCGAGCTCGGCAAGATCGCGGTCGTCGCCGCCAACATCTACGTCATCTTCTTCAACGTCAGTTGGGGCCCGGTGATGTGGGTGATGCTCGGCGAGATGTTCCCGAACCAGATCCGCGGATCGGCGCTCGCGGTGGCGGGCTTCTGCCAGTGGTTCGCCAACTTCCTGATCACCTTCACCTTCCCGCCGATGGCCGAAAATCTCGGCCTGGCGGGGAGCTACACCTTCTACGCGGTTTGCTCGGTGATCAGCTTCTTCCTGGTCAGCAAGTTCATCCGCGAGACCAAGGGCAAGGAGCTCGAGGAGATGCGGGGGTGATGGATTGCTCCTCCCCGGGACGGGGAGGGGGACCGCACGAAGTGCGGTGGACGAGGCTCAGTGCCACACTCCAGCCCCCCTCCACCACGGCGCTGCGCGCCGCGGTCCCCCTCCCCGTCCCGGGGAGGATCGCCTGACCACCCGCACCCCCGCCCGCCCGTTCCGCTCCCGCGAGTGGTTCGACGCGCCCGGCCGGAGCGACATGGCGGCGCTCTACCTCGAGCGGTTCATGAACTATGGGGTGACGCCGGACGAACTCCGGTGCGGCAAGCCGATCGTCGGCATCGCCCAGTCCGGGTCGGACCTCGCGCCGTGCAACCGCGTCCATCTCGAGCTCGCCCACCGCATCCGCGCCGGCATCCGCGACGCGGGCGGCATCCCGATGGAGTTCCCGCTCCACCCGATCTTCGAGAATTGTCGCCGGCCGACAGCGGCGCTCGACCGCAACCTCGCTTATCTCGGCCTGGTCGAGATATTGAACGGCTATCCGATCGACGCCGTCGTCCTCACCACCGGCTGCGACAAGACCACCCCGGCCTCGATCATGGCCGCGTCCACCGTCGATATCCCGGCGATCACGCTGAACGGCGGGCCGATGCTCGACGGCTGGCACGAGGGGGAGCTGGTCGGCTCGGGCACGGTGATCTGGCGCTCGCGCCGGCTGCTCGGCGCCGGCGAGATCGACGAGGAGGAGTTCCTCCGCCGCGCGACCGACAGCGCGCCTTCCGTCGGCCATTGCAACACGATGGGCACGGCCAACACCATGAACGCGGTGTCGGAGGCGCTCGGCCTGTCGCTCCCCGGCCAGGCGGCGATTCCGGCGCCCTATCGGGAGCGTGGGCAGATCGCCTACGAGACCGGCCGCCGCATCGTCGACATGGCCTATGAGGATCTGCGCCCGTCGAAGATCCTGACGCGGCGCTCGTTCCTCAACGCCATCCGCCTCGTCACCGCGATCGGCGGCTCGTCCAACGCCCAGCCGCACATCGTCGCCATGGCCCGCCACGCCGACGTCGAGATCGGCAATGCGGACTGGATGGAGCATGGCTACGATCTGCCCTTGCTGGTCGACATGCAGCCGGCCGGCCGCTTCCTCTCGGAGCGCTTCCACCGCGCAGGCGGGGTGCCGGCGGTGCTCTGGGAGCTGTTCCAGGCCGGTAGGCTGGACGGCGGCGAGCTGACCGTCACCGGCCTCACCATGGCGGAGAATCTGGAGGGGCGGGAGGCGACCGACCGGGAAGTGATCCGTCCGTTCGCGCAGCCGCTCAAGGAGCGCGCGGGCTTCCTCGTCCTCAAGGGCAATCTGTTCGACTTCGCGATCATGAAGACGAGCGTCATCTCAGAGGACTTCCGCCGCCGTTACGTGAGCCAGGCCGGCCACGAGGGGGTGTTCGAGGCGCGGGCGATCGTGTTCGACGGCTCGGACGACTACCACCACCGCATCAACGACCCCGCGCTCGACGTGGACGAGAATTGCATCCTGGTGATCCGCGGCGCCGGCCCCCTTGGCTGGCCGGGCTCCGCCGAGGTGGTCAACATGCAGCCGCCCGACCACCTCCTTCAGCGTGGCATCCAGAGCCTCCCCACGCTCGGCGACGGTCGCCAGTCCGGGACCTCGGACAGTCCCTCGATCCTCAACGCCTCGCCGGAAAGCGCGGCGGGCGGCGGCCTCGCGTGGCTGCGCACCGGCGACACGATCCGCATCGACCTCGATCGCGGCACCTGCGACGCGCTCGTCGGCGAGGAGGAAATCCGCCGCCGCGTCGCCGAAGC
>JAFAZM010000320.1 GCA_019239785.1 Sphingomonadaceae bacterium | reverse complement strand
TGGCCCAGCGGTAGACGGCGCGCTCGACGACGTTGCGCAGCTCGCGGACGTTGCCCGGCCAGTCATAGGCGCGGATCCGTTCCATCGCGCCCTCGCTGAAGCCCGGCCAGTCGAGCTCGATCTCCACGGCCATGCGGCGGCCGAAATGCTCGGCGAGCACCGGGATGTCGCTCTGCCTGTGACGGAGCGGCGGCAGGGTGACGACCTCGAAGCTCAGCCGATCGAGCAGGTCGGCGCGGAAGCGGCTCTGCTCGACCAGCCGCGGCAGGTGCTCGTTGGTCGCTGCGACGATCCGCACGTCCACCTGTAGCGGCCGGCTCGAGCCGATCCGGGTCACCTCGCCATATTCGATCGCGCGCAGCAGCCGGTCCTGCGCCGGGCTGGACAAAGTGGCGAGCTCGTCGAGAAAGAGGGTGCCGCCATTGGCCTCCTCGAAGCGGCCCGGCCGCGCCTTGGTCGCGCCGGTGAAGGCGCCGGCCTCATGGCCGAACAATTCCGCCTCGATCAATGTCTCGGGCAAGGCCGCGCAGTTCATGATGATGAGCGGCCCGTCCCAGCGCGAGGAGAGATGGTGCAGGCGCTCGGCGATCAATTCCTTGCCGGTGCCGCGCTCGCCGATCACCAGCACCGGCCGGTCGAGCGGCGCGGCGCGGCTGGCCCGCTCGACCGCGTCGAGGAAGGAGGTCGATTGACCGACCAATTGAGTATGGCGCTCCATTGCCGATTGTTGGCGCATTTCACCACGTGTTGGCAAGTCTTAACCGCCCGCGAAGGCTGAAAAGCCGCTATTTTCCGCGGATTTCCGTGCTTTTCCGGTTCTGGCACAACCTCTGCTTAACGTTTCGCGTCACGCCGATGGGCGGCGGGACGAACGCAGACCAGGTTTTAGGAGACCGGACATGTCCAGCTACGATCGCATTGCCCGCGTCGCCACCGCCCTGGCCGGCGCGCTCGTCCTGTGCACCCTCTCGATCACCGCAGCCGCCAACCCCGCCCATGCGGGGACGGCCGGCTGGATCGGCGACGCCCAGTTCAAGGCGCCGGCGAATGTCTGACCTGCGGCCGGTCCGGATCAAGGTGAAGGCCGGGGAGCTGATGCGCATCACCGCTCCCCGCGCTAGAAGCGAATCCGGTCGGGCGCGGCCCCACGTTGCAACGAAGGAGTATTTTCCCATGGGCATCTTCTCGCGGACGCGCGATATCATTGCCGCCAACGTCACCGACCTGCTCGACAAGGCGGAAGACCCCGCCAAGATGATCCGCATGATCATCCTCGAGATGGAGGAAACCCTGGTCGAGGTCCGCGCCTCCGCGGCCCGCACGATCGCCGACCAGAAGGAGATGAAGCGCCAGATCGGCAAGCTCGATCGGCTCCAGGACAATTGGGTCGAGAAGGCCGAGCTCGCGCTCTCCAAGGGCCGCGAGGACCTCGCCAAGGCGGCCCTGTTCGAGAAGCAGAAGGCGGCCGACATGGCCGACCAGCTCAATTCAGAGATCGCCATCCTCGACGATGCGCTGCGCGCGTCCGAGGCCGACATCGCCAAGCTGCAGCACAAGCTCCGCGAAGCCCGCGCCCGCCAGAATGCGGTGATGACGCGGATGGAAAGCGCGCAGAACCGCAGCCGGCTGCGCGAGCTCTATTCGGGGCCGAAGGTCGACGACGCCTTCTCCCGCTTCGACGTGCTCGAGCGCCATGCCGACCTGGCCGAGGGCCATGCCGACGCGCTCAGCCTGGGCCAGGCGCCCAAGTCGCTCGAGGAGGAGATTTCCGAGCTGCGCAACGCCGACAAGGTGGATGCCGAGCTGGAAGCGCTGAAGGCCTCGCTGGCCAAGCGCACCAATGGCGGCGAAGCCGCACCGAAGGGGGAATGACCCGATGCACGGACCAGAGATCATCATCCCGATCGGCGTGGTCGGCATGCTCTTCATCGGGCTGCCGTGGCTGATCTTCCACTACGTCACCAAATGGAAAGGCCAGGCGACGATCACCACCGAGGACGAGAATCTGCTCGACGAGCTGCACGACCTCGCCCGCCGGCTCGACGAGCGGATGGGCACGATCGAGCGGATCGTCCAGGCCGACAATCCGAATTGGCGCGCACTCACCAGCGACCCGGTCGAGGCCGCGCTCGAAGACCGCAGCGAACGAATCTATGAGACCGGTCGGGCCAGCAATCGTCCGACGAGGAGGAACTGATGGCCGGGCTGCGCACCAAATTCTATCTAGACAAGAGAAACGCCAAGTGGCTCGGGGTCTGCGCCGGAATCTCGGATTATACCGGCGTCGACGTCACCGTCATCCGGCTGGGCTTCGTGCTCGGGACGGTGCTCGGCTCCGGCATGATGCTGCTCGCTTACTGGATCATCGCCTGGATGGCGCCCAAGAAGCCGGGCGATCTCTACGACCGCGATCCGGACCAGAAGAAGTTCTGGCAGAGCGTGCGGGCCAGCCCGCGGCGCGCCAGCCGCGACGTGAGGGCGCGGCTCCGGGACATCGACCGCCGGCTCGCCGACGTCGAGACCTATGTGACCAGCTCGAACAGCCGCCTGGCGCGCGAGATCGAGCAGCTGCGCTGAACATCTGAGCCAAGGGGAAACAAGGATGGGCGTGTTCGAATTCGTGGTGGGCCTCAGCTTCATCTCGACGGTCGGCTGGCTCGGCAACAACTGGATCCGCGCGAAGCACGGCTTCGAGCCGGAAAGCGAGGACGAGGACAAGCCGAGCAAGCGGCGGATGGACGCGATCTGCGCCGAGAATGCCGAGCTCAAGCAGCAGCTGAAGCAGCTTCAGGAGCGGATGGCGGTGATGGAGCGGATCGCGACCGATCCGGCCGAGCGCACCGCCCGCGAGATCGAGAGCTTGCGCTGAGCCCGGGCAGGAAGGGAGCGGACGATGAACGAGATAGTCGCCCAATTCGTAGCCACGATGACCGGCATCGTGCTGCTGGCTGCGCTGGTGCACAGCTGGATCCGCACCCGCGGCGAGGTGGAACGCGCGGCCGGCGGGCTCGAAGCCGGCCGGCAGATCGAATTGCTCTCCAGCGAGAATGCCGGCCTCAAGGGCCAGATCGGCCGGCTCGAGGAACGGATCGCAGTGCTGGAGCGGATCGCCGTCGATCCGGCCGACCGGACCGCGCGCGAGATCGACGGACTGAGATAGGACAGGGAGACTTTCAGAATGGAACATGTGCTCGAAGCTTACGGCCCGATGCTCGCCGTGATGGCGATGGGGATCGGCCTGATCGGCACGCTGGGCTGGGTGTTCACCACCTGGCTCCGGATCAAGCACGGCTATCCGCTCGACGGCGCCTGGGGCCAGGCGGTCTATCCGAAGAAGAGCGAGGAGGCGATGGAGCGGGTGAAGCTGCTGAGCCAGGAAAATGCCCAGCTTCGCGCCGAATTGGGCTCGGTCAAGGACCGGCTCGCCAATGTCGAGCGGATCGTCACCGACGACAGCCACCGCCTGACGCAGGAGATCGAAGCCCTGCGCGTGACGAGGAACTAGGCCATGCGCGATCTCGGCGTCCTCATTCCGATCCTTGGGATCATGTGCGGCCTGGTCGCCATCATCGGCGGCGTCTTCATCAAGCCCTGGTTCCGGCTGCGCGAGCGCGAGCTCGAGATGCAGAGCCGGCAGACCGCGGAGAAAGCGGCGCAATATGCCGCCCACACCGAGCGCCTGGAGCAAAGGATGCGCGTGCTGGAGCGGATCGTCACCGACAAGCGCATCGACCTTGCCGACGAGATCGAGCGGCTGCGCGACGATCGGGTGAACTGAGGCGAAGAAAGGGGCGTTGCCGTGAATCAATATTCGATGGTCGCGTTCATCGTGCTGGTGGTGATGGTGACCAGCCTGATCCGCTGGTCGATCACGGCGAAGCACCGGGCTCCGCGTCAGCTCCCCGACGATGGTACGACCGCGCGGCTCGAAGGCGAGGTGAAGCTGCTCAAGGAGCGGCTCGCCGTGCTCGAGCGGATCACGGTCGAGAAGGAAAACAGCCTCGCGCGCGAGATCGAGAGCCTGCGCGACGATCGGGTCGGCTGAAGGAAGGGCGGCACGCAATGGGTCGGATTTTCCGCAACGACGAAGGAATGACGCGATGAACCCTTATGAGATGGTCGCCTTCATCGTGCTGGTGAGCGTGATCGGCAGCGTGCTTCGCGCCATCTTCATCGGGCGCCACCGCCGCCGCGACCGCGCCTGGGAGCGCGATCTGCCGCCCCCCAGGGACGACGGCGAGACCGCCCGGCTCCGCGACGAGGTGAAGCAGCTGCGGGAACGGCTGCACGTGCTCGAGCGGATCACCGTCGAGAAGGAAAACAGCCTGGAGCGCGAGATCGAGCGGCTGCGCGACCAGCCGTAACAACCATAAGGGTCAGGGGACAGGACATGCACGGCAGTCAGTTATTCGTGGTGATGATCGTCGCGATCGTGATGATCGCGAGCATCTTCAAGGCGCGCATCCGCTACGGGCACAAATATGGCGACCGCGCGTCCAATGGCGAAGCCGCCGCCGCGAAGGCGGAAGCCGAGCGGCTGCGGGAGGAAGTGAAGCAGCTCAAGGAGCGGCTGCACGTGCTCGAGCGGATCACCGTCGAGAAGGAAAGCAGCCTGGAGCGCGAATTCGCCCGGCTGCGCGACCAATAGGCGCGCGCGATGAGCGATGCGGGCACGATGGTCGCTTTGCTCGCCGCCGGGGTGGTCGGGCTGGCGATGGTCAGCCTCGCCGCATTGAAGGGCTGGGACGGCTGGCTGGAGCTGCGCCGGCTGGAGCTGAACCAGAAGGGACGCGGCGAGGCCCCTTCCCCCGCCGCCGCCCGGCTGGAGCTCGCCGACCTCAAGGACCGCGTCCGCCGCCTCGAAGCGATCGCCAACGGGGTGGAGGAGTAACGTTCAACCCAAACCGCTCGGGCTGAGCCTGTCGAAGCCCTCCCCTTTTCTTAACGGCCGCAAAGGAAGGAAAGCCCTTCGACAAGCTCAGGGCGAACGGTATTGGGGTCTCATGTCCTTTGAGTCCCTCGACGACGTCTATGCCGATTACGAATTGCTGGAGCCGGACGACCGCTACCGGCTGCTGATCGATCTCGGCCGCGCGCTCGAGCCGATGCCGGACGCGCTGAAGACCGACGCCACCCTGGTGCGCGGCTGCTCGGCGGCGGTCTGGGTCTATCCGGTGCCGCAGCCAGACGGGCGGCTGCATTTCCTCGCCGACAGCAATGCCGCGATCACCAAGGGCATCGTCGCCCTGATCCTGCTCGCGGTGCAGGACCGGCCGGCCACCGAGATCGCGGAGTTCGACATCGAGGCGGCGCTGGCTCCTTTCGCATTGCGCAGCCAGCTGAGCTCGAACCGGACCCAGGGCATCCCCAACATGATCGCGCTGATCCGCGAGACCGCGCAGCGGCTGGCCGCGTGAGCGGCGCCGACCCGAAGAGCGCCGAGCGCTTCGATCCCGAGCGGTTCATGACCTACGTCCGCCGGGCGGGCCACAGCGGCGCCCTCGGCATCTCCTACCTTTGCCATGGCGAGGATTGGCTGGAGCTGAGCCTGCCTTATGACGAACGTCTGGTCGGGATGGAGGAGAGCGGCATCGTCGCTTCCGGTCCGATCGTCAGCCTGATGGACATGGCCTGCGGCCTCTCCATCTGGGTCCGGCTCGGCCGGTTCCGGCACCAGGCGACCCTGGACCTGCGCGTCGACTATCTGCGGCCGGCGCGGCCCGGCCAGGCCATCGTCGGCCGCGGCACCTGCTACGACGTCACCCGCAGCGTCGCCTTCGTCCGCGGCCTCGCCCATGACGGCGATCCGGAGGATCCGGTCGCCAATGTGACGGGCACGTTCATGTTCACGGAGTGATTGAAGGAAAAACAAGAAGAAGACCCTCACCCTGCCCTCTCCCGCAAGCGGGAGAGGGTAAAAAAGGAGAGACCCGCGGCGGCGCGCCCCTTCTCCCGCTCGCGAGGCTGATTCAAAAATAGGGTTTGGCTGGGGGGTTTCGGTTTGGCGCTGGAGATGGCGCTCCGCCGGGTCGCGTTTGGCGCGGGAGGTGGGCTTATCGGTGTTTATTGATGGGCTGTGAGGTCGTCTCCGGTGGCGTTCAAGCTGGCTTGGTCAGCACCGCCATCCTTTTCAGGTTCATGGCGCAGCAGATCAGGAGGAGTTGGGCCTGATTGGCGGCGAGCCCTCGATAGCGCACGCGTGCCCAGTCGTAGGTCCCCTTCAGGCGCGCGAAGACCTGCTCGACCGGGCCGCGCCTTCTGCCGATCGCCTTGTTGCGGGTCTTCTGCCGCTCGGTCAGCGGATGATGCTTGTTGGGCCTTGTCATCGTGCGATCCCTGATGCCGGCCGCCTTGAGCCTGGCGGTGCGCGCATGGGTCGAATAGGCCTGATCGGCATAAACCGCCTTCTCGTCGCCGCAATAGAGGTCGTCGGCCGGCACCGTGTCGTTGACGTTCGCCGGCGTCAGCAGCGCGCGACGGATGATCGCCGAGCCCTGGTCGGCACCGACATGGACCTTGTAGCCGAAGGTCCGCTTGCCGCCCTTCTTCGCCCAGGCCGCATCCGGATCGAGCGGGCTCTTCACCAGCTTGCTGGCCGGCCGCAAGGATGCGTCCGGCTCTTGCGTCGCCGCCGACGCCTCTGGACTCTCGTCCTTGGGCGGCTTCGGGCGCTTGACCGCCGCCTCGACCAGGCTTGCGTCGATCAACGTCCCCTGCCGCAGGATCAGCCCCCGCGCATCGATCTGCCGGACGATCTCCTCGAACAGCGGCTGCACGAGCTGCTCGCGGGTCAGCAGGTTACGGAACCGGCCGATCGTCACCTGATCGGGCGCATCATCCTCCAGGGCCAGTCCGCAAAACCGGCGGAAGCTCAGCCGATCCCCCAGCGCTTCCTCCAGCCTGACCTCCGACAGCGCATACCATTGCTGCAGCAAAAGCGCCTTGAACAACACCAACGGAGGGTAGGCCGGACGGCCGTAACGGCTGCTGTGCAAGCCAGCCAGAAAGGCCTCAATCGACCCCCAGTCGATCAAGCCCGCGATCCGCTCGAGCACCGCGTTCGAACCCAAACGC